>DOVP01000152.1:453-4478 GCA_003520025.1 Phycisphaerales bacterium | reverse complement strand
TCCGTGCGGGCATCGCCGGTTTCCAGGAATGGGTTGGCCGAGGGCAGCCACTCATCGTCGGTAGCCGTTGCGAGATAGAAGCGTGCGCCGCCAACCTGATGGGCATCCGTCCCATTTTCGTCCAGATAATCAAATCGGGAAGGCACCACCGTGTCGCGGTGACTGTTGGAATATTGATCCATCCACTGTGCTATTTGCCGCAGATGGTTGCGGGACTTCAGCATAATTTCGGATGAGCGGCCGCTCTGCATCGCCAATGTGAAGATCCCCGCGAGTATGGCGATGATGGCGACCACGACCATGAGTTCCACCAGAGTCATTCCGTGTTGTCGATGTCGCATGGTCGGCACAGGGGGCTCCTCAAAGGCACAGCGGCCATTGATCAGGATACGACCGATTTGGCTTCACGGATGCACGAACCAAGAGCACAAAGAACATGCTCAACTCAAATTCATGGTCATCAGGAACTCGGCGTTGGAATTGGTCTTGGCAAGGCGTGTTCGCAGCAGTTCCATCGCCTCCACCACACTCATATCCGACACAACCTTGCGAAGCCGGCTGACCAAGTCGAGTTCACGCTCATCGAGCAGCAATTCCTCGCGGCGGGTGCCTGAGGCGGGAATATCGATGGCGGGCCAGATTCGCTTCTCGACAAGTTTGCGGGTCAGGTGCAATTCACTGTTGCCCGTGCCTTTGAACTCTTCGAAAATCACCTCATCGGCCTTGGAGCCAGTGTCCACGAGGGCGGTGGCGATGATGCTCAGCGATCCGCCGTCCTCGATGTTGCGGGCCGAGCCGAAGAACTTCTTGGGCTTGATGAGCGCGGCGTTGTCCACACCACCTGTGCCGATCTTCCCTGATCCACTCGCTGCGTTGTTGTAGCCCCGAGCAAGTCTGGTGATCGAGTCGAGCAGCACGACGACCTTGCCGCCGGCCTCCACCATGCGACGCGCCTTCTCCATGACGATCTCGGCCACCTGAATGTGGCGGGTTGCGTGCTCATCGAATGTGCTCGCCACGACCTCTACCGTGTCTGCGGTATTGCGTTTGAAGTCGGTCACTTCCTCGGGACGCTCATCAACAAGCAGCACGATGACATGCGCTTCTGGATGATTGGTAGCGATGGCCTTGGTGATCTTCTGGAGCAGGACGGTCTTGCCCGTTCTGGGCGGCGCTACAATCAACGCGCGCTGGCCGAAGCCCAGAGGTGCCACAAGATCGATGACACGGGTTTCGACGACATCGGGCGTGGTTTCGAGCGTAACCCGCTCTTCCGGGTGCAGCGGCGTGAGGTTCTCGAAGGTCGGCAAATGCGCCGCCTCGGCGGGATCAGTTCCATTGACTGATTCAACGCGGAGCATGGCGAAATACTTCTCGGTCTCTTTGGGGGGTCGGATGAGCCCACTCACGATCTGGCCGCGACGAAGGCCGAATCGCTGTACCTGAGCCGGGCTGACGTACACGTCATCGGGCGAGGGCAGATAGGAGTATGCGGGGCTGCGAAGAAAGCCGTAGCCCTCCGGCGAAATCTCCAGCGTTCCTTCGCCGATCATCAGACCCTGCTTGGCAGCCCGGACCCGGAGAATCTCGAAGACGAGTTGCTGTTTGGGAAGCGTCGCTGCGTGCTCGATGCCATCCTCTTCGGCGATGGTGACGAGTTTGGGACCAGATGTCTTCTGCAAGACTGCGAAATCCAAGCCTTCCTTCTTGGCCTTCTCATACTTGGCACGTGTCTTCTTGTCGAGCGTCGACTCGAGTTCTCGTGCCTCCTCGGCGAGTTGCTCGTCGGTCGGAACGGAACCTGGCTCAAGTGTGACGACCGGAACGGCCGGCGCATTTCCGGGTGACTTCTTGCGACGGCGACGCTTCTTGGACATCTGCTGTTTCCTCGAGCGGTGTTTGTTGCCCTGGTGCTGATTGCTCTGTCGGTCCGAGCCCCCGGACTCACTCCCCCGCTGCTCGGCCTGAGGACGTTCTGGTGCTTGGGACGGTGTAGATGTGCTTGACATGATCAAAACCTCGCGTGTGACGACGTGTCACTGGTGAACGGATCAACAAACCTGAGGGGGACAGAATCATCCGAGTGAGGCCGCGCCGGGCGAAACCGAGGTCACGGAGGATTCTGCTGGGTCAGTCGTGTCGCGGGTGAAGGTGCTTCAGGAGTTCGGCCACTTGCTGGTGGAGCGACTCTGAATCCCCCGCGTTGACAAGTACATGATGGGATCTGATCCGCTTCTCGTCAAGTCCGATCTGCATGGATGCTCGTCTAGCTGTTTCAGCGGCATCCCAGCCGCTTCGGAGCCGAAGCCGCTCGAGGCGGAGATGCTCTGGTGTGTCGATGAAGACGGTGTGGTCACAATAGGCGTCCAGGCCCGATTCAAACAGCAGCGGCGCATCGAGCACGATCGCGGTCGCAGCCGGATCCGGTTCCGCCATCCGGGCTGCGCAGACGGCGGCTACGCGTGGGTGCACCAAGGCCTCCAATCGCTCAAGATCCGCCGAATTGGAAAAAACAATGCTCCCGATGCGCGAGCGATCGATCATCCCATCCGGCCCCACAATCTGCTCGCCAAACCACTCGACCAGATCACGGCGAACCTCTGGCTCATCGAGCACATCGTGGGCAATCGCATCGGCATCGATGACCATGCAACCGAGTTCCTTCATGCACTCCGCCACGGTGCTCTTGCCAGCACCGATCCCGCCCGCCAGACCAATGACAGGCGGCGCACTCATTGAACGATGCGCTCCCAAGTCGTGCCGCCATCACCGTCCTTGATGGCGACACCCATGGCAAGCAACTCATCCCGCAACTCGTCGGCGCGGCTCCAGTCCTTGTTGTCTCTCGCTTCCCGCCTCGCTGCGATCAGCGCGTCAATATCGGCGGTGTCTGTTTCGTCGCCGCCACCTGATGTATTCAGTTCAAGGACGCCGAGCACGCTGTCCATTGCGCGGAGCGCCACCAGTTCGTCGTGCCACGTCGATGATGCGGTACCGACGGGCGGCGGCGCTTCGATCGACATCTCACCGATGCCCACATTGATCGCGCCGATCGCGCCAGCCATATTGAGATCATCACTCACCGCAGCAATGAACTCGACCAGCGCACATTGCATCGGGCCCGGGTCATCGGTTGTTCTCTGTATACCTGCGTGCGTTTCGAGCCATGTCGCCACGCGAACCCATCGATCGATCTGCTTCTGCGCATCGCGAAGCCCCTGCATCGTAAAGTTCGCGTTGATGCGATAGTGCGTCCGGATGAGTTCCAGTCGAATGGCTGCGGGCGATGCCGCCTTGTCAAGCAGATCACGAATGGTGAAGAACGTGCCACTCGACTTGCTCATCTTGCCGCCGTTGACCATGAGGTGGCGGGTATGAAACCAGTACTTCGCCAATGCATCGCAGCCCGTTGTTCCTCTCGACTGTGCTATCTCACATTCGTGGTGCGGAAAGATGTTGTCCTCACCGCCACTGTGCAGGTCGATCTCATCCCCGAGGATGGCACGGGCCATGACCGAACACTCGAGATGCCAGCCCGGATATCCCTCTCCCCACGGACTCGGCCACCGCATCAGGTGTGAGGCGTCGGGCTTCCAGAGCATGAAATCGGCCGGGTTCTTCTTCACCGTCTGCGTTTTCATATCCACGCGACCGCCCTGCCCGCTTCGAAGCGCCGCGATGGTGTTGCCGGAGAGTTCGCCGTAATCCGGCCAAGATGACACATCGAAATACACGACACCATCAGATGCTTGATAGGCGTGACCACGATCGATGAGCGACTGCACCATGGCGATCATGTGGTCGATGTACTTGGTTGGTCGTGGAAGGCGGTGGGGATGGGCCTCAGCGTCAAGTACCACCTTGATGCCAAGCAGTCGGGCATCATCCATGAATGCGTCGGCGTAGTAGTTGGCGATGGCTCGCGGATCTGTTGGATCGATATCAACATCATCCGGAAGCGTGCCTGCCTTCTTCGCTTCAGCGAGCCGTTTGGCTGCCACCTGCATCTTGTCCTCACCCCCACC
>DOVP01000152.1:0-120 GCA_003520025.1 Phycisphaerales bacterium | reverse complement strand
TCCGCGACACCGTCTTCGGTCATGTGCCCCACATCGGTGATGTTCATGACATGATCAACTTGATAGCCGAGCAGTTCCAGTGTGCGGCGAAGCACGTCTGCGTTGAGGAAGGACCGAAAG
>DOVP01000195.1:4225-13433 GCA_003520025.1 Phycisphaerales bacterium | reverse complement strand
GCTCAGGAGAACACCAACAACAACACCCCCGTGAATACGGAGGTGCTGTGGGGTGGTGGGGGGTTATGGGCAGGGGCCCCAGAAGTTGATGAGGGTGCTTAGATCAAGGACACCCACAGTGCCATCCAGATCGATATCGGCGGGCGTATCGTTGCTCCCCCAGGCTGCGAGGACGGAGATCAGATCGTGAATGCTTACGATTCCGTCTGTGTTTATATCACCGATGCATTCGTTATTTGCTCGCTTTCGGTGGGCTAATAGCCAATCGATTGCATGTGTGGCGAATAGATTTTCTTCAGGGGGATCATTGTTTCGATAGAAGTTCGGGACATGTTCCGAGCCTTCCATCGTCCACAGCTCGACCGTTGCCCCGTCATCGCAGTTCTGCTGATAGACCGTACTGGTAGTCTCGTTGCCCGGGACATTCCAGTCGAGGTTGAATGCTGGGCCACCGTCCTCGCTGATGGCATCACACTTGTTGTAGCCTGCCCATGTGTTAATCGACTCATTGGCACCTGGATAGCAATTGAAGATAATGCAACCGCCGTCATAGAGGACGGTTGAATCCGCCGTTCCATGTATATGCAGCACGTGTACTGGACTAGATGGGTTGCAGTCTAGATTTTCTAGATAAGTCGTCCCCGCCAGCGCAGCGATCGAGGCAATGAGATCAGCGTGATCGCACGCCATACGGTACGTCATAAAACCGCCATTAGAAATACCAGTGAAGTGAATACTCAACTCGTCCACGGCATACTCGGCTTGAATGATTTCGACGAGTTGTCGAAGATAGCCCGAGTCATCGATATTGGTGTTAAAGAAGTCACAGCAGGCGTCGGTGGCGTTCCAAAATGAAGCGTCCATCAGATCCTGTGTTCCAGTTGGCACGCAATACAGAAACCTCTTCGAATCGACGTGAGGGCTGAAGTTGAAATGTTCTTCAACTCTCGGATCGCTGTATCCGTGGAGGGAGATAATCAATGGCAGAGGTTCTGTTCCGTCGTAGTTTGAGGGCAGGTACAGCGGTACTGGGCCTCGCCCATTGTCGACGTACTCTATGGAAGCTCCAAGGGCCGATGCAGAGAGAATTGCCGAGGCCGAGATCGAAAATTTAATTGAGGTTCTCATTCCCTCAACATACGTTTCTACTGCACTACAAGGTGTTCAATTTGGCAGTTTTGACAACACCACCCCCGTGAATACGGAGGTTGTACAAAACGCTGCACGTGCATGCACCCATACGCAACGCGAAACGCCCTCAGCGTATTGCCAAGGGCGTTTTCAACGAGGCGGACGGGACTCGAACTGTTGCCCCCCCTGTGCTGGGCAATTGATCACGGGGATCCCGCGGCACGCCGCAGGCGTGCCAGGTCCGCCTTTGGCGGACCACCGACTCGTGAACGCAAGAAGCGGAAGCAGGCTTTGCTGCTTCCGCTTCTATAGTGAACGAGGCGGACGGGACTCGAACCCGCAACCACCGGCTCGACAGGCCGGGACTCTAACCAATTGAGCTACCGCCCCAAGTGGTCAAGATCGGAATGGTATCAGGCCCGGCAGCGGGGTCAAGATGGCCGGAGGCGGTCACCTTCAAGGACTCTGGATTTCATGCTTTCGATGGCGGTTGGATTGGTGTAGCGTTGCAGGGATGTTGGCAATTCGACATACCGGAATCATTGCGGTGAGCCTCGGTTGGAGTTCGCTCGCCTGCGGCCAGTGGTCGGATGATCCGGCGGTGAACACGCTCGTTTCAGGAGGCGAGGCGGGGTGTGTGATTACGCACACGGCGGCCACGCCAAACGGACACGTGTGGGTGGCGTGGTACGACAGTTCCAGCGGGTACGACGTGCGGCTCCAGCGGTTGGATGAGACGGGCGCTTCCGCGTTTGATCCGCCGATCCTGATCAGCGATCAGTCGCTTTCTTGGGTGCAGGACTTTGATCTGGCCTGTGACGCGAGCGGCCGGGCTGCGATTGTCTGGGCCAACGAGACGTTGATCGGGGCGGCACTGGTCGAGCACGACGGCGATCTGGCATGGGCGCACGAGTTCGGCGCCGGAAGCGGGGCATTCTTGGGAAGCCCGCAGGTGTGCGGGACCGATGACGGGGCCGTCGTTGTCGGATGGATGCAGGATGCGCCATCGCACTTCCAGCGTCTCGAAGCGGATGGTTCGCTTGCCTGGCCTTCTGAAATTGTCATCGATGATGGCGGCACGACGGCGGTGTCCGACATCAAGGCGGGCCTCGATGGAAGCGTCGTGGTGTCGCTGGTGCACTACATCTCGTTTACCGGCGCCAAACGACTCAAGACGCAGCGGCTCTCAGCCAGTGGTGCGACGATGTGGGGACTCGGGCCGGTGGATGTCTTTACGAGCGGATCGCTTCAGTTCGGGGCCTATCCGGAGTTCATCTCGGATGGAAACGGTGGAGGCATCTTCTCGTGGTATGAAACATCGCCCCTGATGGCGAGGCTGCAGTGGGTGGACGGTGATGGGGTGGTTCGGTGGGGGAGCAACGGCTTTGCTGTGACGAATGAGACCTCCATGGTGCACGTATCGCCGTGGGCCTGCCTTGATCCATCGAGCGGTGAAACGACGGTGTTCTGGGTGCGGCAGAGCGGAAACCAGAGCACGGCCGGTGTGCAGGCCAATCGATTCAATGCCGATGCCGCGCCATTGTGGGGCAGTTCGGGTCAGCAGATCGTGATGCCGTCCTCCTCCTATTCGATTCTGGATCTGCAGGCTGCGCAAGTGGGACCGTTTGCGACCGCGGCGTGGCTGCGAGACTCGCAGACCGGCAGCGATACTGTGTTTGCAGCCGCGGTGGATGCCATGGGCGACATGCAGTGGGGGTTCGCCCCGACTTCGCTCGGGACAAGCGTCGGTGCCAAGACCGATCTCTCGTGCAGCAGCCAAGGCGGACAATTGGTTGCATGCTGGTCGGATGATCGCGACGGGGTAGATCGCGTGTACGCCCAGAACATCCATGAGGACGGCACACTTGGCCCGAGCGTTGCGTGCCAGGCGGACGTCACGGGTGATGGAGTAGTCGGGACCGACGACTTGCTGTCGCTCATTGGATTGTGGGGGCCATGCGAAGGCTGCCCGGAGGACATTTCTGGCGACGGCATGGTCGGCACGGACGACCTTCTGGTCGTGCTCTCCCAGTGGGGGCCATGCTGACACCCGCGGTACTGAGTCGATAGGCTGCCCGCTCGCGTCGGTCCGGTTCCGCCGCGAATGGAGGTGGCGGATGAAACTTTTCAAGCGAATCGCGTTGATTGTGGTGCTGGTGGTGATCGTGGCTGTGATCGGCGTGTACGTCGGCATCGACATGATTGCCCGCAATGTCGTGGACTCACAGGGGACGGCGATTTTCGGTGTGCCGACCAATGTCTCGTCCGTGCGGCTGGCGGTCTTCTCCAATGGCTCCAAGATTCAGGACCTGACGATTGCCAATCCGAGCGGATTCAAGGAGCCGAACTTCATCAAGGTTGATGATGCGCGAATCGAGGCGAATCTCGGGACACTCCTGAGCAGTGATATCCAGATTCCGCTTGTGCACGTCACCGGATTGACCGTGGATCTCGAGCAGATCGATGATCGCATGAATGCGTCGATCATCGTCAAGAACGTCAGCGACAATACCTCGACGCCCGATGACACCGACGATCCGATGAAGGTCAACGTCCAGAGACTCGTGATCGAGAACATCCATCTCACCGCGTCTGGAAGCATCGTCAACATCGCCGGCGGGCATCTGGACACGAAGATCCCAAGGTTGGAACTGAGCAACCTTGGCACCGAGACCGATGGCGACCAACTCAGTCACCACCTCGTCTCGATACTGCTCGGCGTCCTGATGAAGCACATCGCCGAGAACCCGATCCAGGGCCTCAGTGGCGTGGCGGTGGGATCTGTTGTTACGGCGATTGAAAACATCCCGCTCGTCGGTCAGACCGGGGCAGCCAAGAGTGTCGGCGGCCTTCTCAAGGGAGTCACTGGCGGCCTCAACAAGGGCGTCGGGGGCATCGGCAAGGGCATCGAGGATCTGCTCGGAGGAGGGGACAAGAAGAAGGAGGGGGACGAGCCGAAGGGTGACGACTGAGGGAAGGGCGATGCCTAGCTCCTTGGGCAGTACCGCATCCGAGCAGGCGACTGCGGTGGCCGTGAAGCCAGCAGTGGGGTCCAGCCGCAGCAAAAAACGGCGTTTTTGACTCGTCCTGCCGGATCGATGGCGACTGGGTGGATGTCTGCGTATTTACAGGAGCACTGTGTTTTTTTTCGATTCCAGGCTTGATCCAGAGTCCCCGTGCCCTATCCTGCAGGGGAGAAGAGAGAGGAGTGCCCTTTCCATGTTCCGTTCAGCAGGCTTGTTTGTTGCGATGTGCGCATTGCCAGCAGTGGCAAGTGTGTACACCGATCCGGTTGGCGACATCGCCACAGGCAACAGCAATCTGGACATCACTCAGGTCGAAGTGACCGACGACGGCACGGATCTGATCGTGCGGGTAACGGTCGATGACCTCGATGGCGACTGGGGCAAGTATCTGTTCTTCATGGACGGCTGGGCCGGTGGCAGCGATGACAATGACAATCCGTGGGGCCGCGATATCGGTGGACTCTCCGGCATGGACGTCTTTGTCGGCAGTTGGCTCGACGGCGGCGGCGGGGCTGATCCGTACGAACATGCCGGCGGCAGTTGGGGCGGCCTGTCCTATGCGGTATCCGTCTGGGCCGATTGGGACAACAATACTATTCAGTGGAACTTCTACGATTTCGTGGCCGGGCTCTCATCTGAGGGTATCACCGGCTTCGACTTTGAAGTTGCCACGACCGGAGGAAATTGGGGCGACCCGGCCATCGACTTGCTTGGTGGCGAAGGCACGCAACCAGGATGGGGTGGTGGGTCGACATCGACCGATCGAATGCACTACGACTTCAGCACCGTTCCGGCACCTGGCGCGCTGGCGTTGATCGGTCTTGCAGGTCTGGCTGGACGACGACGTCGCCGCTGAGTTCACTTTCTATTAATTCATTCAGCACCCTCGCCGATCGGTGGGGGTGCTTTCGTATGACGCGGAGGAGCAGTGCGGTGCGGTACGCTTTGCGCACGCAAGGAGCCCCTGTCCAATGTCCCACCAGCCGACCGACCGCTGGACCATCGCCATCGATCGCGGTGGCACGTTCACCGACATTGTGGCCCACCGCGGAAACGAAGTGCGGCACACCAAGGTGCTCAGCAGGCAGGAACGTGGCGGGGAGGATGCTTCGCTCGGTGGTATTCGCCAATTGATCGATTGGCCTTCCGAGACGCCTCTTGGCCCCGATGTACTGGAAAGCCTCCGGCTCGGAACCACCGTTGCGACCAACGCGCTGCTCACCAGAACTGGTGAACCTACGACACTGGTCGTGACCGAGGGCTTTCGCGACCTTCCGTGGATCGGAGACCAGTCACGTCCGGATCTCTTCACGCTGGATATCACGCGTCCCAAACCCATCGCTGCAGCGGTCATCGAGGCGAGAGAGCGTGTGTCCGTGGACGGCGAAGTGATCCGGCCGCTCGATGAGGATGCGATACGGGATGAATTGCGATCGGCTCGCTCGCTCGGGCACTCCGCTGTCGCGATCGTGCTGCTGCACGGATGGCAACACGATGTGCATGAGCAGCGTGTGGCGGACATCGCCAAGGAAGTCGGATTTGAGAATGTTGTCACCAGCCAGACGAACCCGATGCGTGGACTCGTGTCACGATTCGACACCGTTTCGTTGGATGCGAGCCTCACCCCGGTACTCCGGGCGACTGTGACCAACATCGAGCATTCGGTCGGTGGCGTACCACTGTTGTGCATGCAGAGCAGTGGTGGTTTGGTCGCTACGAGTGAGTTTCGCGGAAGTAGAGCGGTGTTGTCTGGGCCAGCCGGGGGTCTTGTTGGCGCTGCGCAGGCGGCCCGGGCGGAGGGCATGGACCGCATCGTTGCGATCGACATGGGTGGCACCTCGACAGACGTGTCGTGGTATGGCGGCGAGTTGGAACGGGACACCGGCACCCGACTTGGCGGCGCACGTATTCGCACGCCCATGCTCAGAATTCACACCGTCGCAGCAGGCGGTGGATCAATCTGCCGCATGCAGGGCGGACGATTGCGTGTTGGCCCGCAGAGCGCCGGCGCATACCCGGGACCAGCCAGTTATCGACACGGGGGGCCGGCCACACTGACCGATTGCCAAGTTGTCCTCGGGCGGCTTCCAATCTCTGCCGTTCCCTCGCTGTTCGGCGACTCGGGCAACTTGCCGATCGATGGCAATGCAGCGAGGGAATCGATCCAGTCGATCGCGGATGCCGCTGGGATGAGTTCTGCCGAGGAGGCGGCGGCGGGGTGCCTCGATGTTGCTGTTGAGTGTGTCGCGGCTGCCATCGGTCGTGTCACGCTTGAGCAGGGGCACGACACAACCAGCGCGTCGCTGTGTGTGTTCGGCGGCGCCGGTGGCGGCATTGCGTGCAGGGTGGCTGACCGGCTCGGCATGGACACGGTGCTGATTCCACCCCGAGCCGGTGTGCTCTCGGCGGTCGGCATTGCGGGATCGGACCTGATTGCGGTTCGCCGGCGCAGTGTCGAGTGCACGCTTGATCCTGCAGGCGAAGAGGCCATGAGGCGCGCGATCGACGAGGCCCGCCGCGAAGCGATCGCTGAACTCAGGGCAGCTGGCGCCGACGCGGACGATGCGCGGGTGATGGTGGCGCTGCGGGCCGCGGGGTGGGATCGGTCCATTCCGGTTGCCTTGGCCGATCCAGACCAGATGGACCAATGTTTCCGTGAGGCCTCTCGAGTGCGATTCGGGTTTGAAGCGAGGGGACCACTGGTGATTGAATCGGTAGAGGTTGAGGCGGCGTATCGGACGCCCTGTGAATGGTCTTCTCCAGCAGCGACGCGGCCTGCGGATACACAGACAACGCAGTCATGGATCAAAGGCCGGTGGGTTGATCTTCCGGTGCTGTCAGAAACGGAGGTTGTGGACTGCGTAGGTCCGGCCATCGTGCTGCACGATGGGGCGACAACCGTAGTCGAGTCGGGGTGGACTGCGACCCGTACCGAGCGTGGGGCCATTCTGATTCGGCGTACCGCTGCAGCGGAAACGATGATCTTTGATGCGAAGGATCCGGGGCACATCGAGATACTCAATCGGAGGTTCTTGAGCATCTGCCGTGATATGGGAACTTCGTTGCAGCACACGGCTACGAGTGTGAACATCAAGGAGCGGCGTGATTATTCGTGCGCGATCTTTGATCGAGTTGGAAGGTTGGTTGCCAACGGGCCGCACATACCGGTGCATCTCGGTTCGATGGGGCAGAGTGTGCAGCGTGTCATCGAGGTGCATGAAGGGTCAATGAAGTGCGGGGACTCGTTCTTGATCAATGATCCGGCGCAAGGTGGGACTCATCTTCCGGATCTGACCGTCGTGTCACCCGTCTTTGACGGTGATACGGTGCAGTTCTTCATTGCAAGCAGAGCGCATCATGCTGATGTCGGGGGAATCACACCGGGCTCGATGCCACCTGATTCGACGACGATCGATCAGGAAGGCGTTGTGTTCGATGCGGCCCTGCTGACGAGAAACAATGTCCTGTTGCTCGAAGAAGTTCAAGCATGCTTGAAGCGTGGTCCATGGCCCGCTCGGCAGCCCGATGTGGTACTCGACGATTTGCGGGCGCAGTTGGCGGCCAATACGCGAGGCTCGGCTCAACTGCGATTGATGGCCGAGGAACTGGGCTGGTCCAGGCTGGCTGCTGCAATGGACGCGATGCGCGTGAATGCGGCGGCGTGTGTGTCCGAATCGCTGCGAGGCGAGACCGGAGGTAAGGCGGTGATGGTGATGGACGACGGGGGCGAGATCCATGTTCGTATTGAGATCACTGAGCAGGGGCGGGGCACCATTGACTTCTCGGGCACGAGCTCGCAGCGATCGGGCAACACCAATGCGCCCCGGGCGGTGACGCGGGCCGCTGTGCTGTATGTGCTTCGATGTCTGGTCAACGATGATATTCCGCTCAATGACGGATGCTTCGAACCGGTCGAGTTGATCATTCCAGAAGGCAGCATGCTCTCTCCGCGTCCGGGGGCGGCGGTGGTGGGGGGAAATGTCGAAACATCGCAAGCCATCGTCGATTGCCTGCTTGCCGCATTTGCTCGGCAAGCCGCCTCGCAGGGAACCATGAACAACCTGACATTCGGAGACGGGACGCGGCAGTACTATGAAACAATCTGTGGCGGCGCAGGTGCCGGTGTTGATTTCGATGGTGCATCCGCCGTTCATACGCACATGACCAACAGTCTCTTGACGGACCCGGAAGTGCTTGAGGCGAGGTACCCGGTTCGGCTCGAGCAGTTTGGATTTCGCATCGAATCAGGCGGGGCTGGCGAGCATCGTGGCGGCGATGGTGTGATCCGAGTGATCCGATTCATGGACTCGATGCAGGTATCGCTGCTGTCCAACCGTCGGCGGGCCGGCGCGCCTGGCCTGTCCGGTGGACAAGCGGGATTGCCCGGACGGCAGTGGTTGGTCTTCGCGGATGGCTCGCGGAGCCGGTTGGATGGTTGTTTCAGTCTCCATGCAGCACCGGATGATGTGCTCCATATTGAGACGCCCGGGGGTGGTGGATGGGGGCAGGCAGGGCGCATGTGACAGCCGCCGACTCGAAGGTCGGCGGCTGCGTGAAGAGCACAGGTTGTCTGCCGCAAATCAGCCGGTGCAGCCGAAGTCAGCGATGGCGTTGAGCAGGTCATCAACGTCATAGATGGAGCCAAAGCCGTTGATGATGGCCAAGATGTCATCGACGTCGGTGTCGCCGTCACCATCAGCATCGCCAGAACAGTCACTTTCGCACTCGTCTGGAATGCCGTTGCCGTTGGCATCGTCACTGTCGCCGTTGGCGATGTCGCAGGCATCGGGGTTGCCGTTGCCGTTGCAGTCCTGCTCACCTTCATAGGTGATGGTGCCAGAGGCGATGTCCTGCCATGTGACATTGCTGGCATCACGGCCCTGGAAGAGCGCCTCAAAGAGGATCTCCGAGGAGTACTCCATGGTGGTGAGCCGGGCGATGAGGACACCGTTCCGCTGCGTGCAGCCGCTGTCGGTAAACGGTTGGCTGTCACCCTGATCGTCGGTCGGGATGATGAACCAGGTGCCGTTTCCGACGCTCAGATCACCGCC
>DOVP01000195.1:3617-3821 GCA_003520025.1 Phycisphaerales bacterium | reverse complement strand
CATCCAATCGTTACGCGGCTGTCCCACTCAAGATCCGGGACCATCGGATAGAGGGCTGGGTTGACGCCCTGGCTCGTCGGGCCGCCATAGAAATCCTGATAGAAACTCGTCGTCGATGCGACGGTCTTCTGCTGATTCTGGTTGCCGGCGATCGCTTCGATACGCCACTGATCGGGCGTTTCGGCATAGACGTCCACGGTGTAA
>DOVP01000195.1:1457-3203 GCA_003520025.1 Phycisphaerales bacterium | reverse complement strand
GCCGTTGCAGTCGGTGTTGTCGCCCTGATAGGTGCCGCCGCAGTTCGCTTCGGTCGTGACCGAACAGGAGGTGCCGATACAGCAGGCGCCGGTCGGATCAGGAGCGCACGGGTCGCCGGAGCAGTCTGTCCCATCGCCGAGATAGGATCCGCCTCCGGAAACGCAACCGGCTTCCGTGGTGACCGAGCACGTCGTGCCCGTGCAGCAGCCGCCCGTTGGGTCGGGATCGGCGCAGTTGACGTCGCCGCAATAGACATCGGGATACCACGTGCCGCCAGCACTGTTGCAGTTGGCTTCAGGAACGTTGTAGCAACTGCCATTGAGGCAGCACACACCACCGTTGCCGCCGCTGCCTCCATAGGTCTCGACATACTGTTCGCCGGTGCCGGCGTAATCGAGCCAGTCACCCAGGCCGAGATTCCAAGATGATGAGAGCTTGCCGAAGACGTCGTACTCGTCGTTGTTGCAAGCCGCAAGTCCACCATAGAGTTGGCCGACCACGCGGTGGTCTTGACTGAAGAGTATCGATCCAGATGATCCGGGTTCGGTTGTACCGAGGTCCCAGTCATTGACCCGCCACATGTACCCGCTGCTGCTCAGCGTGTCGTACTCGAAGGAAATTCGCTTTTCATCGAGGTTGGGGTGATGGATGCAGATTCCCTGTTGTGGAGTCACGGTTCGCCTGTCCCAGCCACAGAAGCCTACGTTGTAGCTTGAGTTTGGATCATTGTTCAACTCGACGAGCGTGAAGTCGCTGTTGCTGTTGTCAGCTCGGAGTATGGCGCCACCGGTGGTTTGCTGGTTCAAACTGCCATTGCCGTTTCCTCCGCTGTCACCGCTTCCGGGTATTCGGCAGTAGGAGTTCTGGTAGTTCCAGTACACGACCATTGTCTGATCATTGCCGCTGGTGCAGCCGCAGTGATCTGCCGTCAAGAAGAAAGGCCTGAGATCCTGAGCGGTGTTGTTGAGCATGCCGCCGGAGCAGGTGAACCAGCCACTGAGGCTGTAGAGCGCAGCGCAGGCAATCTCAGATTGCCAGGGATCGCCCTCCGGGCAGACAACATCGACATTGCAGGAACCTGAGCGTTCGTTGTCACTGAACTTCTCCGCCCCGAAGCCGCGGTAGCCGATGTTGACTTTCGTGGCCGCGATGTTCTGCTCTATCGTTTCTCGCTCATCATCATCACATGTGATTGACACCATGATGTCATCGCCGATGACGACCGGCAGCCAAAGTTCGCCGTGATATTCGTTGTCAAGCGAAGTAAAGGGGCCGAAGCCATGGGTACCGTCGATTGATTCGACCATCATCTCGCCGCCGATAGGCATGTTCCACTGTTCGAAACCGATGTTGATGTGCGGAGCTCCAGGACTGGTGAACCGCATTCGCCATCGCAATCGGCCTTCGGCATTCCGATCCCAAAGTCCATTGTTGCCGGGGGTGACCAAGGCTTCTTGAGGAACCGCGAACCGGAGTGGTTGGCCATCAGCCGCGCGGCGGATATCGTCCTCCAAGAGCCATTCCACGTCGAGGGGGGGGTACTCGATGGTGGGGACGATCAGGTCGGTGAGATGAGGAGCAGCCAAAGTCGCTGTTGAGAGCGTGACGAGCACGCTGGCTGAAACGATGGCACAGGTGCTTATATATGGACGTTGACGCACTGATATGGCTCCTCTCGCAGGATCTCCGAGTCCCTCAACAGGTACTCCATGGGCGGTCCTGGTCAATGAATCGTTCGTAGGGCG
>DOVP01000195.1:0-1055 GCA_003520025.1 Phycisphaerales bacterium | reverse complement strand
CAAGAAGCCCTCTCAAAGTTGTCAGATGGGGGGTTTCGTCTTCGGTATCGCGGCTCATCCTGCCGCGGCGGGGCAAAAAAACAGCCGCCGACCCGAAGGTCGGCGGCTGCGTGAAGAACACAGGTTGGCGGCTGAATCAGCCGGTGCAGCCGAAGTCCGAGATGGCCGTCAGCAGGTCATTGACATCGTAGTCGTCGCCGAACCCGTTGATGATGCCCAGGATGTCATCGACATCCGTGTCGCCATCGCCATCGATGTCACCGATACATGTGCTGTCGCACTCGTCCGGGATACCGTTGCCGTTGGCGTCCTCGCTGGTGCCGTTGGCGATATCGCACGCATCGGGCACTTCATTGAGGTTGCAGTCCTGCTCGCCGGAGTACGTGACGTACCCGCCGGTCATGGCCTGCCAGACTTCGTTCGTGTCCGTGCGACCCTGGAAGAGGGCCTCAAAGAGCACTTCCGCATTGAACTCCATTGCAGTCAGACGCGCGATGAGCACGCCGTTCTGCTCCGAGCAGTCGTCCGCGATGAACGACTGACTGACGCCCTGAGCGTCGGTCGGGATGACGAACCAGACGCCGTTGCCGGCGGACACATCGCCACCATTCTCAAAGTCAGTCCAGTCGATGCCGACCTGATTCAGCGCGTTCTCCGGGAAGGGATTGCCACTGGAATCAAGGGCACCGATCGTGACGCGTGAGTCCCACTCAAGGTCAGGAACCATGTCGTAGAACTCGGGGTTCACATCGAGCGATGTCGGACCGCCATAACCGTCCTGATAGAAGGACGTGCTGCAGGCGACGGTCTTCTGCTGATCGTCGTTGCCAGCCACCGCGTCGAGCCGCCAGCCGAGAGGCATCTGGGCAAAGACATCCACGGTGAAGTGGGGTTGATCGAGCGAAAGCCGATCGACGCCGACAACGCTGTATGCGATTGTGACATCATCGGGGCCGCCCACATCGCACGGATTGGGATCGCAGGATGAACCCACGCCATGCCAGGTACCGGACTGCAAGTTGCACTCGTTCTCCGAGTACTGGTGGCAGTTCGTG
>DOVP01000292.1:5255-5602 GCA_003520025.1 Phycisphaerales bacterium | reverse complement strand
GGGTGTTGTTGTTTCACGGGGGTGTTGCTACGCGGTCCACATGGGGATTCGGTTCGGACTGAGGAAACCAGCCCGGTCTGAAATGCGACGTGGCCCCTTGCGGGGCCACGTCTTCTCATTACTTGTACTCGTCTGCTTCAGAATTCGAATACGCAATTGACGGGTTGTTCCATCGTGAACGTATTTGGAATCTGCTCGGTCAATATCGCGGAGGGAGTCTGGTCGGCACTGGCTCCATCTATGGTCGTCGGGGATGACCACATGTATCCGAAGATGATGACCAGGATGGCGATGATGATGAAGAACCAGAAGATGGCACCCCATCCGCTGTCATCATCGGCGCTGCT
>DOVP01000292.1:0-4908 GCA_003520025.1 Phycisphaerales bacterium | reverse complement strand
AGGAGAACTCCGTGCCGGGCATCACTGCCCAGATCGCCCCGAAGAACAGCAGGATGATGAACGCGATGATGAGGAAGTTGAAGACATAGGATCCGTGGCTCCCCTCGTGGCCGCCGAAATGCGGACCGATCGGTTCCAACCAGAGTCCGCCGCCCCAGATGGGGAGGAAGAACAGGAAGAACAAGAAGAACAACCAGAACCAGCCCATGCCAGTTCCACTCTCATCAGCGGCTGCAGTTCTGGCGGAGTAGGTTGGACCAACGGCAAACGCGTAGATCACTCCGAACACGATGCACGCGATTATGAAAACGATGATCAGATCCCATAACCAAACTATGAATGCCTCCAAGTTCGGAGGGGCTGCGCCGTGGTCTCGAGCCACGGCGATCCTCCTGACTAGGCGGCAAGGTACCCAAATGCAGTTGATTGTCACAGAGCACCGGAACCCCTCGGAGTGAATGTTCCTGAGGGACGCCACAAGCGACACCTACTGACAACCATGGAAATCCATGTTGGACAGTGGTTTGCGAGGGCACCGGAAAATGGGTCAGGCAAGCGTGACTCGGGTTGAGGTGCGGTCCGCATTCTCGGCAAACCTGCACGGCGGCTTCGTCTGAAGCGAATCCGAGCCAAACGAGAGCCCCCGCACCCCTACTCCTGCATGGAACACAGGGCCACGCCGCCACGCCTTGGGTCACCCCCACCTTCCAATGTGCCATCTTCATTTCTCATGGCGATCTGCACGCCGCCAAAATACATGTGAAGGGCATCGAAAGAGTTGTGAGGCATCTGAACACCGATCGCATCGAAACCGGGCTCGAAGTCGATGATCGGACCATCGGCCGTGATGCGAACATGGAAGCGAGATGACTCGACGGCAACCTGAGCGTGTTCCTCCCGAGCGGCAATGCCTCGCCAAGTCTGGGCGATCGAGGGAGCGATGCGGTCGGCCCCGGCGGCGCCGAGGGCGACGACCGCATGGTCGCAGGTTGCGATCATGGGCGTCATGTTCGAGGGCAAACGCTCGCCCGGCTTGAGAACACCCGGGCCGTGTGGCAACAACTCCAACTCGCCAAGCATGTTGTTGAGCATGATGCCGGTGTCCGGCACCATGATGCCGGATCCGTATCCGGTCGAGGTGGTGATGCTGCACGCATTGCCGTACTCGTCGATGGCGCAGATCTGAGTGGTCGAGGCCGAGGCATTACGCAGCATCTCGTCGCGGCGAGCAACCGCGGCAAGCATGACCTCCACCAGACGAGCAGACTCGCCACCATCTCCGGTCGGGATGCCCGCGAATCCGGCCACCATTTCAATCAGCGCTACGCCGCCGATCGTATCCGTAGTGGAAACAGTCCAACCGTGATCGTTGAATCGCCCCGGTTCGCGCACGCCAACGGTGTACGCGGCGAGGTCCTCGGGTCCACAGGCGCCGCCGTGCGCGACGAGCCAATTACCGATCTTCTCTGCAAGCGCTCCGGTGTAGAACACCTCGGCCCCATCCTGAGCGATCGTCTGCAAATCGGCGGCGAGCATCGGCAGCATCGTTCGCTCGCCCGCCGCCCGCGGGTGTCCATCCGGCCGCCGCCAAACCGCTCGGCTTCCCTCGGTCAAGTCATAAATCGGCTCGCCCGAGAGAGCCATGTAGGCGGCGGATACGTCTGGAAATGGGAAGCCCTCGCAGGCCAACTTGATCGCAGGCTCGACCGTTTCGCCCCAACTCAATTTGCCCCACCGCCGCTGCAGCAGGTCGATCGCTGCAAGTCCTCCAGGGACGGCGACCGAGGCGGGACCGACGCCGGTCACGACGCCGGGGCCGTAGGGCATCGTGATCTGCTGACCGCCTGGCGGCTGCCCTGTATGGCCGCCAAGGCCGGGCATGGCAGTGAGGCCGTCGATCAGCACTGGTCGCTCGCCGGCGGGCCGGACAATGGCGATGGCAGCACTTCCCAATGCCGTCATACCGGGCTCACAGACCCATGAGCCCATGGCAGCGGCCACGGCGGCATCGATGGCATTTCCGCCAGCCCGAGCCGCGATCAGGCCCGTCTGAGCGGCTGAGCGGGTACCGGCTGCGACAAGAGTATGGGCCATGGGGGACGCAGCCTACCCCCTGCTGCCGATTGGCGGGGCCGATCCAAAAAGGTCCCACCAATTTCCAAGAATCTCCCTTGCATCGAAATCAATTTGCGTCATGGTGTGATGACAACAGAAGACCAACCCTTCCCTGGAAGAGAAGAGAAGGTTGACCTCCCGGCCGGTGAAGGAGAGAGCACCGGACCGAACAGGCTCCTGCGGAGGGGAGAAGGATACAGACGCTCGTCACAGGTTCGCGCCGTGACGGGCGTCGTGTGTTTCCCCCGGAAGGAAACGGGCATCGTGCGCTTCCACCGGAAGGAAGCAGGAGAGCGATGATCACTTCGCGTCATACCAACTCTCTGACACCGACACATCCACGACGATCGGAACGCTGAGTTCCAAGGCATTCTCCATGCAGTGAACAAGCAAATCGCGCGTGGCGTCGGCGTGCTCCGAAGGAGCCTCGACGACCAATTCGTCGTGAACCTGCAAAACGAGCTGAGCCCCTGGATCGATCTCGGGCAGGCGGGCATGCAGGTTGATCATGGCGATCTTGATGAGATCGGCTGCGCTGCCCTGCACGACCGAGTTGATGGCGAGCCGCTCGGCAAGGCTGCGCCGCTGGGCGTCGTTTGAGTCGATTTCCTGAATGCGGCGGCGGCGGTGGCAGATCGTCTCCACCCAGCCCTGCTCTCTCGCTTGCTCGATGCACCGCTCGAGAAAAGTGTCGATGCCCTTGAATCGTGCCTTGTAGTCGTGAATGATCGCCGCGGCCCGTGGCACGTCCGTGTCTTCGCCGAGCCTGCGAGCCAACCCATACGGCGTGATGCCGTAGACGATGCCGAAGTTGACCATCTTGGCAGCCCCCCGCTGCTCGCGGGTCACCTCTGCAAGAGGAACCGAGAACACCTCCGATGCAACGGCGCGGTGAATGTCCTCCCCCTCGTGAAAGGCAGTCCGCAACGCTTCATCACCCGAGAGATGCGCCAGCAGCCGCAGTTCCACCTGCGAGTAATCTGCCGTCACCAGTACATTTCCGGGGGCGGCGACGAAGGCGCGGCGGATGTCGCGGCCGAGATCGGTGCGGATGGGGATGTTCTGGAGATTGGGATTGCTGCTGCTGAGCCGCCCCGTGGCCGTGACAGTCTGATTGAACGAGGCGTGTACGCGGCCTGTCCGGGGGTTGATGCACTCCTTGAGCGAGACAAGGTAGGTGTTCACGAGTTTGGCGAGCGTGCGGTACTCCAGAATGAAGCCCGGCAGCGGTGTATCGACTTCAGGGTCGGCCTCGAGTTTTTCGAGTACTTCCACATCGGTCGACGGTCCGGTCTTGCGGCGTTTGAGCGGTGTCAGGCCGAGCCCGGGCGGGTCATCTCCGGGATCATTGAAGAGCGCCGCAGCAAGTTGCTTCGGCGAGTCGGGGTTGAGCGGACACGGGGACACGTCGGCGATGTGCTCGCGGATCTGATCGAGCCGCTGTGAGAGACGGATGCGTTGCCGATCGAGTTCCTCAGGGTCGATGCGCACGCCCGCGAACTCCATGTCGGCGAGCACCCGCACCAAGGGCAGTTCCAGATCGTCGAGCAAGGAAGCCAAGCCTTCGCTTGAAACTTCGGCCTCGAGCGGCGATCGCAGTCGCAGCGTGACATCAGCGTCTTCCGCCGCGTAGGGAACGACCTTCTCAAGCGTCACCGTGTCCATCGTTCGCTGCGACTTGCCCGAACCGATCAAACTCGAAATAGGGATGCAGTCCAGGCCCAACTCGCCAAGGGCCAGCGCATCCATTCGGTGACTGGAACGCGTCGCATCGGCGACGTACGAGGCGATCATGGTGTCCCATACCAGCCCACCGACCCGAAGACCCGCCACACGCAGCACATTCATGTCGAACTTGGCGTTGTGCGCGACTTTCACGATCGCCGCATCCTCAAGCAACGGACGAATCGCAGCGATGACGGTCTCCTGATCGAGATGGGTGTCCGGTTCGGGCGAGCGGACCGGAATGTAGACAGCGGCGCCCGGTGCCCACGCAAGCGACACTCCGCACAACAAACTCTGCATGGGATCGACGCTGGTCGTCTCCACATCGAAGGAGACGGCCTCGGCTCCGCCTGCATCGCGAACGACCTGCTGCAACGTGTCCACATCGACTACGGCCCGGTACTCGGCCTTCGGGTCGGCCTGCCGCAATTGCCCGTCATCGTCGTGGTCGGCCCACAGCGTTCCGGCGTCCATGGAGGTGTCTTCGCCGCCACGGGCATCGGCAATGATCGACGCAAGGCGATCTGGGGCGCGGCGGAAGTCCAGTTCACGCAGCAGCGGCCGCAGTTCCGCAATCGGCAACTCGGCCGGGTCGTAGCGGGCCGATTCGAGATCGAACTCAAAATCGAGATCATCTCGCAACTGCACGAGTTCACGGTTGCGATGCAGGCGATCCTCGGCACCTTCGAGATTCTCGCGGCGTTTGCCCTTGATCTCATCGAGATGTTCGTAGATGCCCTCAATGCTGCCGTATTGAAGAATGAGTTTCGACGCGGTCTTTGGACCGATGCCAGGGATGCCCGGGATGTTGTCGACTGAATCACCCATGAGCGAGAGGATGTCGATGACGTGCTTGGCTTGAACACCCTCGACCTTGAATATATCGGCGGGCGTTCGCAGTACATCCCGCTGCGGATCGTAGACCTCGGTCCGCTCGCTGATGATCTGCGCCAGATCCTTGTCGGCCGAAATGATGCAGACATTCAGTTCGGGGTGCGCCGCTTCGAGACGCTTCACGAGCGTGGCGATCACGTCATCTGCTTCGGCGCCTTCGACACCGAGCAGCGG
>DOVP01000230.1:10019-10701 GCA_003520025.1 Phycisphaerales bacterium | reverse complement strand
TTCCTGAAACAACGCTTTCGATCGACGACCGGCCACGTAGGAATTGCCTTCGAGGACGACGCTATTCGAATGATCCAGGTATGCGATCATCGCGGGCATCTCAGCGTGACCGGGGCGGCTTGGCTTCCTCTGCCTGAGCAGGGGATCGACCCGGCATCACTCGGCGAATCGCTTCGCGCGGCCTTCGTGACCGGAGGTTTCACCGGTCGCCGCTGCGCAGTCAGCATGCCGCGAAGTGAGATCTGGACGCAACTGGCCAAACTTCCGGACATGCCAGATTCGGAACTCGATGAGGCCGTTGCTTGGGAAGCCGCAGAGCGTTTCGGGGTCCCCCGTGAAACCCTCGAGTGCGACTGGATGCGAACCAGCGGCGAAGGCGGCAAGGAGATATTCATCATTGCTGCCGACCGTGGCCGTATGCAGCCTCGGCTCGATGCGGTACTCGCTGCCGGTCTGCGCCCCGTTGCCGTCGATACGGACTTCGCCGGTGTCGCGAGGCTGTTCAGCCGCCGATTCCGCCGCGATGTCGATGCCGACCGCGCCCGCGCCATCCTCGATGTCGGCCAGAGTGGCTCCGTGCTGTTGATCCTCAGAGGACGGCACATTGCCTTTTGCAAGCCCGTTTCGATCGGTGGTCGGCACTTGGACCTCCGCGTGTCCGAGCGATTGGATCTCGAAGAGG
>DOVP01000230.1:4129-9626 GCA_003520025.1 Phycisphaerales bacterium | reverse complement strand
GGCGCCGTTTCCGAGGCGGCTCGCCCTGTGCTTGCCGAACTCGCTCGCGAGGCGATGCTGTGCCTGCGGCACTTCAGCGTTTCGGTCCGAGGTGATCGCCCCGACCACCTGCTGCTCACCGGCGCTCACGCAGCAGAGCCTGGACTGGCGGAGTTGGTGCAGTCCACCTGCCGGCTTCCCGTGCAGCTCGATGACGAATCGGCCTGCATGAGCGATTTGCGTGAAGGCCTGTCCAAGGCCATGGCCGGAGCGGCTGGCACGCTGGAGAGTTGGGCAGCGGCTGCCGGATTGAGCCTGCGGGGCGTCACCGCTTCTCGCGGAAGCGGAAGGCGGGCCGCATGAGTAGGCACCGCATCGATCTCATGCCGTCGGATGTTCGCGCCCGCGCCGAAGCAGGCCAACGTCTTCGCAGGACCATCGGGTTCTGCCTCGCCGTCGCCATCCTCGCCGGTGGCGTCACGACTTGGTCGAGCATTCGCGCCGAGCAATCTGGCCGCGACCTCGTGCGGCTTGAGACCATGGCCCGCCAGTCATTGGAACTTGAGTCACAAACGATTGCCTGCGCCAAAGCAGCCCGTGACATCGAAGCAGCGGTGCAGGACTATCGCGCTGTGGCGCTTCCGATGCCAGTGAGTTCGCTGCTCGCGGGTATCGTTGAATCGCTTCCGCCTGGGAGCACACTCGAGTCGCTCTCCATGGAATACGACGATGGTCATCGAATCGGCACTGATGACAACGAGCATCGTCAATTGCTCGGCGCCATCGAAGGCTATGCCGCGACCGACGAGGATGTCGCAACGGTCGCTCGCCGTATGGGCGGGCAGGCCGCATTCGAAGATGTCCGCCTCGAAGCGAGCCGTTCACGAACGGTGCGTGGCCGTCCGGCACGAGGTTTCAGCATTCTGTTCACAATCGATCTGGATCGTGCATTCATCGTGCAGCGTCCTGAGGAGGTTCAGCAGGATGAAGCAATGGCACACGCCGAGGAGGCCAACCAATGAAGATGGTGACTGGCGAACGACTGGCGGTGCTCGGCACGCTCACGGCTGCCGCCTTGCTGATTTGGCTCTCCGCTTGGCCCGACTGGAAGACCGCCGATGCGAGGCAGACCCAGTTGATTGAATTACAGCACAAGGTCGGCGGCATTTCGCAGGCCGAAGAGGCCCTTGCCGCCGAAACCAGTCGCCTGGCCGATGCCAGGAAGCATCGCGATCTTGAGTGCCGCCGCATCCCCGACACAGCGGACGTGGCAGGACTGATGCAGTCGCTGTCGCTGGAGGTCGATGGGCATACCGTTCGCGACCAGACCTTCACGGTCATGGACCGACCGTCGTCCGAGGCAAAACGCTTTCAGGTCCTGCCGCTGCGAGTCGAATTGGACGCCGACTTCCAGAGCGTCTGGTCCGTTCTCGAACGAGCTGAGGGGCTGCCCCGACTCGTTCGGATTTCGGGCTTGGAGATGACGCTTATCGATCAGAAGCAGCCGGTCGATGGCTCGCAACCGCTTCGCGCGTCGCTGGCGATGGACGTGGTCTACGCCCCGCCGGGGCAGGGAGACACGAGCCAATGAGTCAGTTCATGCTTCATCTTCGACGATTCGGAATCCGCCTGACGGCCGATCGAAAGCGATTTGCAGTGTTGTGCATACTCTCGGCAGTGGCGCTGCTGTTCTGGACGCGGCTTATCGTGATCAAACGCATTCCCCGAACAGCGCTGGCCGAACCGGAGATGCAGGTTGAACCCGCGGCGGACCAAACAGGCACCGGCGAAACAGGGCCACCCATTACCGTCATCTTGCCGGACCGTCCCAGCCGAGATCCGTTTGCCATCGATGCGACGTTCTTTCCGAATACGGAAGCAACCAGTTCTGAGCGTGCGTTGGTGACCAGCGAATCGCAGGCGGGCGCTGATCCACGGGATGCTGTTGCCGCCATGCGGCTCGAAGCCTCGATGCCACCTTCTCTGGCTGTCATTGACGGCACCACCCGTCGTCGTGGTGACACCGTGTCCGGTTCTGCGGGCTTGCCCTTCACGCTTGTTGAAATCCGGGCAAGAACCGTCGTACTCAGCCGTGGCGACGACCGATACGTCCTTCGCATGGAATAGGCGAGAGGGACCGATAAGGACGAGGGCGAAGGCGTGAGTACCAATGGACCGATATCCAACGTCGATGCGCACACTGCTCTTCACCGTGTTGTTGTTGTCCGGGCTCGCCGTCGCTGGTGCGCCCGATGGGGGATCATCCGATAATTCTCCGGTTGCGGCAGCAGAATCACCTGCCGCGCCGCCAGAGGCGACGCCTCCCGGAGCGGAGACGACACCCGCCGAGGTGGTTGAAGGCGACGCTGACGTTGAAGCCACCGATTATGGCACCTTCAATCTCAATGCCCGGGATATCGAACTCACGCAGATCCTTGAAATGCTCTCCGAGGTTTCGCGCCGCAACATCCTCGCGGGCCGCGATGTCACGGCCACCGTCAGCGTCAACCTCTACGACGTGACCTTCGATGAGGCCCTCGCGGCCGTTCTCGAGGTGGCCGACTGCGCTTCTCTGGAAGAGGGCAATTTCATTTACGTGCATCCCAAGGAGCATGTTGAGACTGTGCTCAAGGCCAGACGCCAGATGCGCTCGCGGGCGATTGAACTCTTTTATCTTTCGGCTACGGACGGGAAGGAAATCGTCACACCGATGCTCAGCGAGGGTGGCACGGTCATCGCGCTTGGTGATGTCGAGAACGGCATTGATGCGACTTCTGAGAACGCTGGATCAGACTCCTGGGCATATGCCGCCCGGCTCATCGTCAACGACTATGACTCGCAACTTGACGCCATCGCCGAAATGCTCCGCGAACTCGACATGCCACCCACGCAGGTGCAGGTTGAGGCGGCCATTCTGCAGGCGAAGGTGTCTGAGAAGAACGCCTTCGGCGTCGATTTCTCGTTCGTGACGAGCCTGAACTTTTCGGATTTGATTAATCCGGCAGATGGCGTTCTTGGTGGCCCACTAACAGCCGTCAACCATTTGTTCGATGCTCAGACCAATTCCCCAAATAACGCAATCGCAGGTTCTGGTCACAACATGGGCTCGCCGAAAGAACCCAGTACCTTCAGCCTCGGCATTATCAAGGATCCATTCGCGATCTTCCTGCGCATGCTCGACGACGTGACCGATACCACCCTGCTGGCGCGTCCCAAAGTGCTCTGCCTCAACCGGCAACGCGCCAGAATTCACGTCGGCAACGATGTGGGGTATTTGACGACGACGCAAACGGAGACATCCACGACACAGACGCAGGAGTTCATTCCGACCGGTATCGAACTCTCCTTCCGGCCTTTCATCGCGCCCGACGGCATGATCCGCATGGAACTCAATCCAAGTCTTTCATCCGCACATGAGAACAAAGTCCACGGCCTCTCCGGTCATCTGGTCAGCGTGATGGACAAGTCGACCAACAACATCACGACCAATGTGCGGGTCCGCGACGGCGAGACGATTGTGCTTGGTGGTTTCTTCCAAGAGCAGAATGTCATCTCTCGCAAGCAGGTGCCGGGGCTCTCCGACATTCCCGTTCTTGGAAACGCCTTCCAGGGGCAGGATGACAAGATCGATCGCGTCGAGATCATCTTCCTGCTCACGCCTCGAATCGTGAAAGACGAGGAACTCTACGAACTCGGTCAAGAGAGCCTTGAAATCATCGATACGGTTCGAGTGGGCGTCCGGAGTGGTCTGCTGCCGTGGAGCCGCGACAAGATGACGGCTAATTACAACCGCGATGCGCTGACGGCCTACCGCAGCGGCGAACTGGATCTGGCGCTTTACTACGCAAACGCCTCGCTGCGGCAGGATCTCGGGCAGCCCGAGATGCATCGCTTCCGCGAGCAACTCACCGGCGAGCGGACCAGATCTTGGGAGCGGCACATCGGACGGCGCATCCTGCTTCGGGAGATGAGCGTCATCCCGGCCGATGAACTCGATCCGATCGATCCAGTTGAGCACTTTGACGGGGAACGCCCGGCGCCTGAGCCGGCGGTGCCGCCCGGATCCAGCGAGACCGAGGAAGCTGCTGCGGCCGATTCGCCTGCGAGCACACTGAGCGCGGGCTTGTCCTCACTCACATTTGGGGAGGGATCCGACCAATGATCCGACACGCCACGCTCACACTCTTGATCATCACCACAGGCCTCTGCGGCTGCGACGGACCTTCCAAGGTTGGCCTTGAGAACCGCGAGAAGGCCTACGATCGCATGGATCTGGTCAACGCCAAACTCGTCCACGAGCAGGCTCAGTCGGCTTTCGAGACCGGCCAACTCGAGCGGGCCCGCACGCTGATGGCCGAAGCGATCGAGCGGTATCCCGATGAGCCGTCGTGGTACACGCTGTCAGGTCGCATTCTGCTTGAGCAGCACAAACTCGACGAGGCCAAGGGCATGTTCGAGCATGCGATCGAACTCAACGAGAATTGCTCGGAGTGCCACTACTACCTCGGCGTGCTGCACGAGCGGTGGTCCGATGACGCTGCAGCGGCTGAGCACTTTTCGTCCGCCAGCGAACTCGACCCCAATCGACCGCAGTATGTGCTTGCTCACGCCGAAGCGCTGATTGCCACCGAACAATTGGACGCAGCGGGCGAGTTGGTCGAGTCGCATATGGACCACTTCGAACACCATGCGGGTTTGCGGCATCTGCTGGCGCAGATCTCCATGTTGCAGGGCGAACACAATGAAGCCGCCACGCACTGCGAAGCGGCTCGGCTGCTCGCCCCCGACGACGAAGGCATGGCGCATGATCTGGTGCACATGCGGTTCGCAGCTGGCGACTGGGCCGGCACACTTGAGGCGGTCGATGAGATCAAGTTCGATAGTGGGGCAGTGCCACCGGTCATGCAGCGGCTCGAAGCCCGCTCGCTGATGGCGCTCGGCCGGAGTGTCGAGGCTCGCTCGATCCTCCGAGGCCTGTGTAAGCAGACCCCGACAGATCCTGATTTGTGGCGTGAGTTGGGTCTTCTGGGCTGGGATATCGGCGATTGGAATTCGGTTGGCGAAGCTGCGAGGCACCTTGAGGGGCTCCAAGCGTGGCCATATGAGGCAGGTCTCTTCCAGGCACTGCTCAGCCGTCACGAGGGCGATCTGGAGGCCGCAAAATCGCAACTCGAGGCGTTGACCGCCGAGTTCTCGGACCGTCCAGAGGCATGGGCGGTGCTTTCGGGGATTCGGATGCGTCTGGGGGATGCTGCGGGAAGTTCCGCAGCAATGGATCTTGCGGTGAAGTACACCTCGGAACCGGCCGATGCATCGGCTGTGTCAGGAGTGTACGGCACCCACGGTCCCTGACGGACCGCACTCCTGACCTCCTTCGAGGTCGGTATGCAGACCGTGATTCGATCCATACTGGGCGGACTCGCCCTCGGGACTCTGGCGCTGGGCGTTGGCCTTGCGGCATTGTTTGCAGCAGAGTGGGCTGGCTTCGGCGGCAACCTGTGGTTTGTTGTGGCGGGGG
>DOVP01000230.1:3467-3809 GCA_003520025.1 Phycisphaerales bacterium | reverse complement strand
GGGGACCTGTCTGACTGTGACGATCATCGGGGTTGTATCGGGGATGGCCATGGGAGGTGCGATTCGCGGCCTCAGCCGGGAATTGGAACACGGCGACGGCAGCCGACTCGTCAGCGGCCCCCGATGGCTTCGCTCGGTGCTGCGGGCACTCAACGAGTATCAAGTACGCCACCAGCAGGGCGAGGCAGCCTGGCGAACTCGTGAGCAGGATCTGGAGATTCGTGCCCGCGTCGCCGACGACGCCCGCATGCAGGCAGAGGCTGTGCTTGAGGTCATGGACGATGCCGTGATCGTGTGCAACACCCTGCTTGAGATCATCTCCAGCAATCAAGCCGCCGGCAG
>DOVP01000230.1:0-3089 GCA_003520025.1 Phycisphaerales bacterium | reverse complement strand
GTGAAAGATCACACGCTTCGCCGAATCATCACCGAAACACTTGAGGCCGGCGTCGATGTCGAGCCTCGACGAGGTGAATTGATGCTTGGTGACGGTTCGAACATGGAGGGGAATGCTTGCGAAGTCGTCTCAGCGTGCGCGGTCGATCGTCAGGGCAGGGCGAGCGCCGTTGTCACGGTGCTGCACGACCTGTCCCGCGAGCGAGAGATCTCCCAGATGAAGAGCGAGTTCGTCTCCAAGGCCAGTCACGAGTTGCGGACACCGCTCTCGTCCATGCGGGCTTACGTGGAGATGCTCGTGGACGGCGAAGCCCGCGACGAAGACACGCGGCAGGAGTTCTACGGAATCATCCAGTCCGAAACGGACCGACTCGCTCGGCTCGTCGACAACATGCTCAACATCAGCCGGATCGAAGCGGGCATCATCGAGATCGAACGTGATGTCGTGGATATACACGATCTGGCCGATCGTGCTGTGCAGACGCTTGAACCGCACGCCCGCGAAAAACACATCACCTTGCACACCGACATCGCGCCGGTTGGAACCATGGTCTGCGGTGATGCCGACATGCTGCAGCAGGTCATCGTCAACCTGCTCTCCAACGGCATCAAGTACACCCCTGAAGGCGGGCGCGTCACGGTGCAGGTTGATGCGGACACGCTCACCCGCAGCGTTCACGTCGCGGTTTCGGATACCGGACTCGGCATTGCGCCGCACGACGCCGAGCATGTGTTCGAGAAGTTCTTCCGAGTCGAAAATTACAAACGCGTGGCGAAGGGAACGGGGCTCGGCCTCAATCTCTGTCGTCACATCATTGAAACAGTCCACCAAGGCCAGATCGGTCTCGAGTCCACGCTCGGCATGGGTTCGCGGTTCTGGTTCTCGGTACCCATGGGTCAACTGCCCGCCCGCGTGGCGGCCTGAGGAACGCACTTACGATGTCACGACGCATTCTGATTGTGGACGACGAGTCCCATATCCGGCACGTACTCTCGCTGAAGCTCCGCAACAGTGGATTCATCGTGAGCACCGCCGTGGACGGTGAAGATGCCCTGCATCAGATCACAGCCATGCCGCCGGATCTGGTTATCACCGATCTGCAGATGCCCTATGTCAACGGCGTGGAGCTCTGCCGCAGCCTGACCGACGAAGCGGCGCTTGCCGACATTCCCGTCATCATTCTGACCGCGAGGGGGTACAAACTCGGTGACGAGGCGGCCGGCCTGACCAATGTCTGCCAAGTGGTCAGCAAACCCTTCAGTCCACGAACGATTCTGGAGCAGGTACACCGCGTGCTTGGAACGATGTACGACACTCGGGAGCAGGCGGCATGAGCATGCTTCCCGCAACAGGTATCCGCACCCACTGTGACGATCTCGAGGCGATGCTTCGGGAGATCGGCATGGTGCTGTGTTCTTGCGATCTCAGCGGCGTCCTTGCGCCGTCTCGACAGACGACCCGACGTGACTGGCTGACCGAACTGGTCCGTACACCGGGTCTTGTCCGCCGCGGATTTAAGGATGCCTGCGAGCAGTGGGGCGATGAATCAACGCCGCAGCCATTTGAACTCGTTCCAGGTCTGTGGTGTGCCGCCGTTCCTTTGCGCAACCGTCGTGATCGTGTGGGCTACGCCCTGATTGCGATTCCCACCAGCGAACTGCTCAAGAGCGAGCACCTCTCGGCGATGTGTCAAGCGACGCACTTTGATGTGCGCGTCTGCCGCGAGCGGCTGCGGCGACTCTCGGTTCCCGGTGTCTCGGAGGTGCCGCGTCTGGCCGCCATGTTCTCGCGTCTCTGGCTTGATCGGCAGGCCCGCGATGGGCGCGAGCAGACGCTCGAGCAGGTCGGCCGCGAACTGGCGGAAACCTGGGAAGAAATCAACCTGCTGTACTCCATCACCGACAAGATGACCGTCGAGGCCAGGCCGCACCGCTTCGCTGCGCAAGCCTGTCAGGAACTACTGCAGACCTTGCCGTATCGCTGGATCGCTGCCTATATCGACCGGGAAGGCACGGGCGAAGGTCGCCTGATCGTCTCGGGCGATGCCCCGCGGGATCGCGCGAGCCTGCGAACAATACTCTCGTCGATTGCCGGCCGCGAAGGTATCAGCGGACCGCTCATGGCCGGCGCTATCGCAGGCGATGACCCCGAACTCGATGCGCTCGGTACTGCTGGGTTTGCACATCCCATCGGGCGAGACGGTCGGATACTCGGACTGCTTGTCGCGGGAGACAAGGAAGGTCCAGATGGCTCCCCGTCATCCGTGGACATGAAACTGCTCGCCGCCGCCTCGGCGCACATCGCCATTCACCTCGAGAACGCGGGCCTGTTCGATGACATGAACACGATGTTCCTCGGCATGCTCGAAGCCATCACTGCTTCGATCGATGCGAAGGACCGGTACACCTGTGGTCATTCCCGCCGCGTCGCGCTGCTGACCCGCCAACTCGCAGAGGCGGTCGGGTTCGACGCCGCGATCGTCAAGCGGATGCATATCGCCGGACTGGTCCACGATGTGGGCAAGATCGGCGTGCCCGAGTCGGTGCTGTGCAAGACCGGGAAGCTGACCGAGGCCGAGTACGCGCAGATCCAGCGGCATCCCGAGATCGGCTGGGGCATTCTCAAGGACATTCCCAATTTCGAGGACATTCTCGACGGCGTCCGGCACCACCACGAGCGATTCGACGGGGCGGGCTATCCGTCCAAACTCGCGGGCGAGGACATTCCCTTGCCAGCGAGGCTCATCGCGCTGGCCGATGCCTTTGATGCCATGTGCTCGAGCAGGACCTACCGTTCGGCCATGGACAAAGAGGCAGTGCTCGCCGAGATCGAGCAAGGCTCCGGCAGCCAGTTTGATCCTGCGCTCGTTCCGTGCTTCCTGAAACTGGACTTCAGCGAGTGGGAGCAACTCATCGAGGCCCACGGCGGCATGAGCCCCGACATTCATCTGGAGGATGCGGCATGAAGATGCACTGGGAAGAACACCGAAGCGGCACCGTCTTGTCGATCGCTGGCGAACTGCTCGCCGACGACACCGATGTGCTGCGTCGTCGCTGCGACGAACGGCTTGAGGCGGGTATTCGGCTGGT
>DOVP01000210.1 GCA_003520025.1 Phycisphaerales bacterium | reverse complement strand
CCGTTGACATCGGCGGGACAATCTCCCGGTGGGCACGGACCCCATGCCGAGATGACGGCAAGAATGTCGTCCGCGTTGACCATGCCATCACCGTTGGCGTCGCCGGGGACATCGACTGAAGGCGCAACAGCAATGATCTGCACATCATCGATATTCCAACCGGAATACTGCCATGAACTGTCGGTCGTGCCCATGACCCAGCGAATCCGAACATCTGCCTGACCATCGGCCAAGTCAGAAAGGTCGTAGACATATTCGGTCCATGACGAATCGGTGATCTCGCCGCTGTTCTCCCAGATCGTCGTGAAGCCGCCGCCCGCCACACTGACCCTGATGTATGCATGGTCGTACGAGGAGGTCTCGACGTTCAGGTGCCGCATAAAGCGCAGTTCGACATCGGTGAGATTGCTGCAGTCGAGCGAATCGGTGGTCAGGGAGTACTCGGGCAGGCTGTTCGCGTAGTCACCAGCAAGGTTGTAACCCATGACATTGTCGCCGGTGGCGCCAGATGTAGGATCGGGATTCCCATACTGCCCACCACCGCCGGTCGGTTGACCGAAGTCCCACTCTCCTTCGCGGGACCATCCAGGATCCGTATCCATCGGGAACGAGTACACGACCTGTGGCCCGTTGGCCACCGTGATATCAATCACTGCAGGCGCAGACGCTCCCCCATCGGGCGGCGCGCCGCCGTCATCGGCGTGGAACGTGAAGGAATCGAATCCCTCCCAACCACTCATGGGAACATAACTCAGATTGGGGTGCTCACTGTTGCCGGGCACATAGGGGAGGTCATCGGGACCGATGACCGCGCCGGTATCAAGATCGATCAGCAGTTGCGAAGGCAAACTGTCGATGATGAAGATCAACACACCAGGCGGATCCGGAAGGCCATCATCACTGCCGGTCAATGTGAAGTTGAGCACGCCCCCCGGCGCCATGGACAGCGACTGCCCATACGCACTCGGTGGCTGCGCCCCGCATCCAACAGAACTCTCCGAGAGATCCGATGGTTCGAAATCGGGATCCTGCCCGACACCTTCGGAGAGGCCGACGATGGCGTCGCTCGTGTCAATGCCCAACCACGCCATTCGAATCGTCCCATCCCAGTTCATCACAACCTGGAAGGTGTTGCTGTTGCTGGAGGAATACTCGGGTACATTCTGCCAAGTGATCGCCACGCCATCGGAAGTGTTCTTCCAACTGATGGTGCCGCCAGCAGAGGGGTTGAGATCATCCCACAACGCGCTGATCCGAGGCATTCCAAAATGCTCGGAAAACGACTCGGTGTAGTCGGTGTCGCCCGAACCGAAGGTCAGGAAGCCATTGCTACAGATCCAGAACGATGCGTGCGCCGCGCCGTACAGGAATACGTCCTGTGAGGGCGTAATTTGGATGGTGTCGTCGTCGCCAAGCCCAACCGTCGTGCCGCCGGAGGGATCCACCGGCAACGCTGATATTGGCTCGCCGCAGGCGGTATAGCCTTCAACGCCGCCGATCGGATCGAAACGAATGCTCATGCCGTCGAGATCAACGCCGCTGCTGAACTGCTCGGTAAAGAAATCTGGGATGTCGGGCGTCGTGAAGGACCAGCAGGCCCCGCTGTTGTCGTAGTGGCTCTCGTTGCCAGCTGCATCGACGAGCGTCAGATCGAAGTAATACGTCGTTGCATCGGTCAACTGGCCAAGCCAGAAGTCATGCTCCGGAACGACCCCCTGCCTCTCCAGTGCCTCGGTGAGCTCGTCACAAGCGGTTCCGTAACCGACCAACAGTCCAGCGGACTCGTCCGATGTAATGACCAGGTGCGCGGCCCGTGGGTCCACCTCGAGAATCTGCACATCCACAAGGCTCGGCGGAACGCCGTCCACATCGGCCGAAGCGATCACCTCGACATCGGTGTTGCCATCGGCGTCCTCGGCGTCCAGATAGATCGCCTCGATGGTCGAACCATGCACTGCGTACAGCACGCCAGGGGCGTCCGTGGTCGAGTGCGGCATCGTGGCCGAGAAGGTGGAAGCCGCAGGATCCTCTTCGACGAGTGTCAGCCACTCGCCTGCTGGCTCGTCCTCTGATCGGACAAGTACGTCAATGGTGTCCACGACGTTGTCATCGAGATTGAGGTCGCAATCGACCACCGTCACCGTCAGGTCGCCTTCGAGCGGGTAGGCCCCCCGATCGAGGGCGATGATGCCGGTGCTGGAGCAGGCAACGAGATTGGGAGTCGCCATGACGGAGAATGCCTGCGGCCCGACTGGAACGGCGTAGCCGTGGATCTGCACCCGCCAGACGCCCGCCTGCGGCGATTCGACGGTGACCTGCTCGATGTTGTTGAGGTGATCTTCGGCCACCTGCGTCGCGGGGTCGCCGGGATTGGCCGGATCGATGGCCCACGGGTAATGGCGATTTCCATCGGGACCGTACACGATCAGATCAAGATCGTTCACCAATGAGGGGAGTACCAGCGGCACAGCCGGCTCGTCATCCCAGGCCAGTGTGACCTGAAGTTGCGAATCGCCCGCATGACTGATCACGAGAAACTCGAATGTCTCACCAGAGGACACTTCCGCCTCGAGGTGCGACTCGGTGCGGAGATGGTCTACCGCGTCTTTGGCCCGAATCGAACCATAGCCGTGCTTGAGATCCGGCCCGGCGTTGCCGAGGTCCGCTGCCGTGTGGGCCAGCATCGCCTTGAGTGTGCTGTTGCGCATATCGGGCCGCTTGGGGAACTGCGCCCGCCAGTCCTGAATGAGCAGGGCGCCAATACCACAGGCGGTTGGCGAGGCCATGGACGTACCGCACATGGTCGTATACCCACCGCTGCTTGAGCAACTCGTCACAGCACCGTCATCGTTGCTCTGGCATCCGGCCGTAGAAATATCCGGCTTGATCCGGCCGTCGTCTACTGGACCCCAACTGGTGAAGTAGGTGACGGACTCATCGTTGCTGTTGAGCGCCCCTACCGTGATGTGGTTCTTCGCGCATGCTGGCGGCGCGGTCGTGTAGAACTGGTCGCCGCAGCGGGAGGTTTGCCGCTCATTACCGTTGGCCCACATGATGCGGATATCGCCGCCAAGGTCGCCGCGGACGACCGAGTCGATCACGCTACTGGTGATGCCGTAGTCGCCCGTCCACTCGCACGGGAAGCCATTGCTCGCGGTATTGGTGCCGATGGAGTTGTTGGCAATCACCGCCCCGTACTGATTGATGGCTTCACCGTAATCCGCCTCAAGGTCGCCCGGATCGGTGTAGAGGAAGCCCTCATGGAGCCCCCCTTCCTGCTCGAAACCGTAGGACTCGATGGTGACGGCGGGCGCCATGCCCGCGTACTGGCCGCCGCTGCCGCTGCCATCGCCGCCGATGGTGCCAGCAACGTGGGTAGCGTGGTTGCTCAGGCCAGCGGTGTCGCGAGCCGTGTGCCGACCGCCGAAGTCCCCATGCGCGGAATAGCCATAGCCGCCGTCATACACCAACACGACCACGCCCTCGCCATCGAGGTTGTAGGGGGCATCTTGTACTTCTCCAGCCTGTGTCACGACGCGGTTGGAATCGTTGAGTTCAACGAACTTGGGCAAGGCTGGCTCGATCCACAGCACCCGGGAATCCTCAGACAGTGGGCTGATGGTCGACACGGGCTGCCGCACGACCAGGCCATGAGCGGTCTCGAGAACCGAGAGCACCTTGGCGTCGAGAATCTCGATGTCGGCTGCGAGCGTGGCGAGGTCTTCGTCGCGGTGGGCGAGCACGTACGTCACAACGCGTGGGTCGGCCGACTCCTGGAGTTCCCGAAGCAGATCGTTCACGGCAAAGCCTCTGCCAGCCCCCAATGCCGTTCGAGCGGTGCGATCGATGGTCCAATCGGGTACGCCACCTGCGGCGAGGAAGGGGTGGAGTTTCCATGCCGAATCGATGGGGCCGATCCACGAAATGGCATCTATCACGAGGTCGGAGCGAGTCGCCCCTTCTCCGAGCGAGGCGATCCAGACGGGGCCGCCGAGGCTGGTGAGCAGTTCGATGCCTACGTCTGCCAGTTCCTTGCGTTTGCCCAAGTGGGATGGGTTCAGCACGACCATGACGTGGTCATCTTCCGACCGCCA
>DOVP01000109.1 GCA_003520025.1 Phycisphaerales bacterium | reverse complement strand
GTCATGCACATCGATCATCGGACTCACACAAGGACCTCCGTGAGCAGTGAAAGCGGAGACTGATCAGACACCAGAACCTGCACTGACATCGTTCCGTTTGCAGCCACACTGAGCCACGAAGCGACGTTTGGAGGCCAATAGCGGCAGTAATCAGGCCGCACAGGCCCTACAGATGGAGTCCATGACTTCGCTTGCCCCTCTACCACCAGAGGGGCAGGAAAATGCGCGGCACCGCAATCCCCCGCTTGCGAGGTCCGCCTTTGACGGATCGACTGCGCTGCGATGACCAAGTCACTGCTCTACCCCAGCAATCTCGCAATATCGTTGTAGAACGTCACCACAAAGGCTGTTCCGATCAGCAGCAGTCCGAACATCATCGACGCATTCTGGAAGCCCACCGAGGGGGGACGCCCCTTGATCTTCTCGTAGATCAGAAAGAGAAACATGCCACCATCGACAATCGGCAAAGGTAGAAAGTTCAAGACGGCGAGATTCACGCTGATGATCGCCAGAAAGAAGACCAAGTAGGTAAAGCCGCGGTCGGCCACCTTGGTTCCAACGTGAACGATGCCAATCGGCCCATGCAACTGATCCACACCGACCGAGCCGCGAACAAGGCGGTCGATCGTCAGATACGTCAGTTCGATGAACTTCCAAGACTCTCTCGCCCCCATCGCGATCGCTGCGAGCGGGTTGCCCCCGCTGCTGCGAACGACGTAGACCGGATCAAAGTACATCGCTCCGATCTCGGGCCGCCACTGCAGGGATACCACCTCTGCTCGTGCCGCCTCCCCGATCGGCAGCTCGATCGCCCGGCGCTCCCTCCCGGAGGTTGGATTCTCCAACACGAGCCGAATCGACTCCGCGCCCGCATCGGCCGCCGATCGGAATCGAATCCATACGTCCCGCCAGTTCTCGATCTCATGGCCATCCACCGACACCCAACGACTGCCAGGCAGGACGCCGTCTGGCACTTCCCCTGCCAGCGTGGTCGATGATTCCACGCTGCCACCGATCGACGCCATCGGCATGGCCAGCAGCGGCGTATCCCACGCATAGCCCGGAAAGACCTCGGCCTTGGGAACGGAATTCAGGATGCCGGAACGGGCGACCCGCGCTTGCACATCGATACGCTCTCCATCACGCAGCACACGCATCGGCAGCGTGTCGCCTGTCGCCGCCTCGATGGTTTCGCGAAACTCCCGCATCCTCGGACCAACCACCCGACCACAAGCCAGCACCACGTCGCCCGCCCGCAGCAAACCTTCGTTGACGCTGCCCGGCACCAGCCGTTCAATCCGTACCAGTGGCACAAATCCGGCAATTCCCTCTTCAAATCCAACGAGCGTCTCAGGGGTCGCATCCGGATACTGAAGGTACTCCCAGCTCGGCCTTGCGTGAAGGGTCGCCCGAATGGACTGGTCGCCGTTTCGCCACACGCTCTGCACGGAATCGCCGCCTGCAGCCAGCGTCAGTTGTTCATACTCCCCCCAATTGGTGATCGCCTCTGCATCAAGTTCTGCAAGCGTCCATCCCGGCCCTATCCCCGCCTCGGCCAAGCCATTCCGTTCCAGCATGGCCGACACCAATGGGCGAAGATCCTTGGTGTCCAGCAGCGTCAGCGAGGATGCCGGCATCACACCGACACTTCGCATCCCCGTAGCCGCGTTCTCGATCGGATCGACCGAGATACGCAACGCTTCGTCGTGGCCGGGCCTGTCCACCTCAATTTGCAGCAGCTGCCCGGGAATGGACATGCCTGCCGCAATCTGGATGTCGACAAAGGTCTCCGTGGGGTCACCGTCGATTCGCAGCACCGTGTCTCCGGCCTGCAAACCCGCCGCACTCGCTGGTGAGTTCACGGCCACTTCGCCGATGATGGGCGCCTCGAAACGGACGCCGATCGTGAAAGCGATGATGAAGCACACAAGTGCCACAACAACATTCATTATGACCCCGGCGGAAATCACAACCATCCGCTTGCCGATAGATACGCGGTTGAAACTTCTCGGCTGCGCGGAGACAGCGGCGGGATCTAGATCGTCCTGCCCGAGCATGCGCACGAAACCGCCGAGTGGCAACCAACGAATCGAATACTCCGTTTCGCCGATGCCCTCCTCAGCCAGTTCGCGATCACTCATTTGGCGAGGCGCCCGCCCAGCACGCTTGCGGACGAGTTCGTCCGATGATCCCCAACAAAAACCGATGCCCTTCCGCCAGCAGACAATCTGCGGCCCGAATCCGATCGCGAAGGATTCGGTGCGAATACCGGCCCACTTGGCGGCAACGAAGTGTCCGAGTTCGTGAAAGAAGATCAGCAGACCGAACCCAACGACAATCAGAGCGATGTTGAAACCAGAGATCAACAGGTCCATATCACTTCCTTCACGCGGTAGCAGGCTGATTCGGGAGGTGTGATTGAACGAAGCGGCGAGCCTCGGCGTCCGCAGCGCGGATGTCAGCGAGACTCGATGCTTGTCGGGGCGGACAGGCTGCGCAGGCTTCGCTGACAAGGGTGGAGATGTCGCCGAACCGGATCCCGCCGCCGAGGAATGCCTCGACAGCAACTTCGTTGGCAGCATTGAGGACCGCCCCGGCGGTACCACCGCTTCGGATGGCCTGCCATGCGAGGCGAATCAGCGGAAAGGCATCGTGGTCGATTGGCTCAAAGTCCAGTTGTGACAGTTCTGACCAGTTCATGCGGCGACCGGAGCCGTCAACTCGGTCCGGCCATGTCAAGGCGTACTGAATAGGTGTTCGCATGTCAGGCGGACCGCACTGGGCGAGTACCGAGCCGTCGGTGAATTCGACGAAGCCGTGCACAATCGATTGTGGATGCACGATGGCATCGATCTGTTCGGCGGGCAGCGAGAACAACCAATGCGCTTCGATGATCTCAAGTGCCTTGTTGGCAAGCGTCGCCGAGTCGATGGAGATCTTGGCCCCCATATCCCACGTTGGATGGTTCAGCGCCTGCTCAATGGTGGCCGATGCGATCTCGCCGGCTTCCCGACCTCTGAACGGGCCACCGGACGCAGTCAGTACGAGTCGCTCGATCTCACCCCGCTTTTCCTCGCCATGAAGGCACTGGAAGATGGCGCTGTGTTCGCTGTCGACTGGAAGGATCTCCACTCCGGCAGCAGCAGCAGCAGGAATGACCACAGAACCAGCCGCCACGAGTGTTTCCTTGTTCGCCAGCGCGATGCGACATCCTCGCTCGATACCCGCGAGAACTGCATCGATGCCCGCGGCACCGACGATGGCGGCCACGATGATGTCGCCGGGTTCGGCGATGGCTGTGACCAGTTCACACGCCCCCGCATGAACACGGCCCGGACCCCGATACGCCGTCGCAGCCTGCGGGTCCGCGATCGCCACGTCGGTGGCGCCGCTCTGTGAGGCCTGCTCGGCAAGCAGTTCGATATTGGTGCCCGCAGCGAGCCCGACGACTGGAAGATCCCGAAGTCCGGCGGACCGCAGATGGGCTACGACCTCCAGCGTACTGCGGCCGATCGACCCGGTCGAACCCAACACCAGAATGCGGGGGGCTTGACTCACGAACCACTCTCCGACTGAGCCATCGCTTCGCTGGCCTTGCCCGGAGAGAGTTTTCGCCTACTGCCATACAACGTGCGGCGGCGTGGAGCCGACTTCGGTTTCGGGTCCGGCTTTGGTTCGGCTGGCGGCGATTCATCGCGTTTCACTTGGGCGGCTGCCTTCTTGGCTGCTTTCTTGGCCGCCTTCTTACGGGTCCGTTTCTTTCTCGGCTTAGGCTCCTCGGCCACGATCGGCTCAGCCGCAGGAGTCTCTCCCGTGCTCACCCCATCATCACCACCGCCTGAACGCCTGCGGCGGCCACGTCGACGCCTGCGACGAGGCGCCCCATCGGTGGATTCCTCCGATGCGGCCGGCCCATCCTCGCCGCCTGCTTTGATTTCGGTCGTTGTATCCGCTCCTTCATCGCCTCCACCGCGACTCCCCCTTCGCCGCCGCCTTCGGCGCCCCTTCTTGGGCGCATCCGAGTCATCTACAGACGCTTCGATCTCTGGCGGCGAACTCTCGATCGCGGGTTCTTCCTGCTGCGTTTCAAACCAGCCCTGAATCATCGATGCCTGCTCGGGTGTCACCACAGACATGTGGGTGTTGAGTACGAAGCCCGTGTTCTTCTCCCCGCCAGAAGCGTTCCAACTGGCAATGATCTCCTTGGAGGTCACCCCCATCGCCTTGGCAAGCATGTACAACCGCGATGCCACTTCGATCAGCGGCGTTGCCTTGCGTTGTCTCGATCGGCGGCGGCGCTTGCGTTTCGGAGCGGCCGCCTTGCTCGCGGCGGATTCGGCCTTCGCCTCCGCCTTGTCGGCCTTGGCCTCCAAGGCATCGAGCTCCCGCTTGAAGTCGCCCGAAAGCGCGATCGCGGCGGCGTCTGCTGGCGGTGCCTTGGCTCTCCTTCGACCGCGTCGGCGTCCAGAATCTTCGGTGGTCGTCTCGTCGCCCTCCGGATCATCCATGAGTTCTTCAAGTGGGGGCAAGGATGCGGGCGTCAACTTCTCAATATCCAGATCGGCGCCTCTCACGTCGTAGGCGTAGAACACGACGCGGTCCACGGGGATGCTCTCACTGACCCGCACATCGACGTTCTTGTCCATGCGGTCCTCGATCATGTCGAGTATGCGCCGTTTGGTCGAGAGCAGAGCCGAGGCGACTCGCGGCGACACAACGACTTCAAGTCTGGAAGTCTCGTTGCAGTGCAGCAGGTATCCGATTTCACGAACGGCATCGGCGGCAACCATCTCTGGAGCCTTCACCTCTCCGTGACCACTGCAAGCCGGACAATCGACATAATTGGCCATGCGGATGCTCGGACGCATCCGCTGCCGAGTCATCTCCAGAATCCCAAAGTCACTGATCGGAAGAATGGTCGTGCGGGCGCGGTCCGTCTTGAGCAGTTCTCCGAACTTCTCATAGACCTCCCGTCGACGCGATCGCTGCCGCATGTCAATGAGGTCATTAATCACCAGGCCTCCGAGATCCCGCAGCCTCAGTTGTCTCGCAATCTCTTCGATCGCCTCAAGATTGGTGCGGTACGCATTGGTTTCGCTGTCCCTTGCCGCGCGGCTCTTGCCTGAGTTGACGTCGATGGCGACCAAGGCCTCGGTCTGCTCGATGACCAACTGGCCGCCGCTGGGCAGATCAACCTCCCGTGAGTGAATCGTCTCGATCTGCCGTTCGACGTTGAAGGCGTGAAAGAGCGGCATGCTGCGGCGGTAGTGCACGACGGGGGGAGATGACCGTGGCGCGATGACACTGAGAAAGGCCTTGACTCGGTTGTACGCGTTCTCGTCATCGACGATGATCGCATCGATTTCTGGCCGCAGCACATCACGCACCGTTCGCAGCACCAGATCGGACTCGGTGTACAGTTCGGACGGCACGCCGGTCTTGACGATCCGCTTCTCCATCACCTTCCACATACGCGTCAAGTAGGCGACGTCGCGGTTCAGTTCACGCTTGGTCTGCCCCATGCCGGCTGTTCGCAGAATAAAGCCAAAATCGTCGGGCAGGTCGAGTGAATCGAGCACCTTCCGCATGGCCTTGCGTTCGTCTTCGTCCTCGACACGGCGAGTCACGCCGACCTTGTCCATGTAGGGCATCATCACCATGAGACGACCCGGCATGGAGAGGTAACTCGTCAGCGTGGGCCCCTTTGTGCCGATGCCCTCCTTGAGGACCTGCACAAGGATCTCATCGCCACGCTTGAGCGCTCGCTGAATCGGCGGCCGATCGTGCCGCGCCGTCTTGCGACCGACCTTTTCCGAGGTTTCGCCGCCCGGGAAGTAGCGTGGGTGCAGATCGGAGATGTGCAGGAAGCCACGCTGGGGCTGCCCGTAGTCGACGAACGCGGCCTGAATCGCCGATTCGACGTTGCTCACCCGCCCCTTGTAGATATTGCCGACACTGGTCGCCGTCGCGGCCCGTTCAGTGAATAGTTCCTCAAGCCGCCCGTTTCGCACAATCGCGATCCGGCACTCTTCGCCGGGAACATCGTTGACGAGCATGATCTCGCCCTTCGAAGCATCCTGCTTCTTCGTTTTTTTCTTTTCCACAATATGTCCTTCGTATGTTCGATCGCAGAAGGTGTTCAGGCAAGGTCTCTCGATGCGACAACACCCACGCCGAGATGAACCTCGGGCGGGAGTTCGAACCGTCTTGCCTGAACGCAGTCTTCACGACCGTCTCGCTTGTGACTGTCTCCGGGCCGCCGCTCCAGAGTGTTGCACTCTTCTCGCGTCGTGGCTGGAGGTCAGCCGTGGTTTGTGATGTGCTTCCCTCGAAAGCCGCCCTGCGATCAGTCATCGAGCAGTTCGCCGGCGATCTCAGGAAGCACCTGAATCAGTTCATCGCGGAGGACCTTGAGGATCGTCCGCTCGGAGTCAAGGGAGCCGATCCGCCGGGCCAGCCGCTCGCAGTCTTCCACCGTCACACGCCGGATCACTTCACGGACCCGGGGGATCTGAGCGGGAACGAGCGACAGGCTTCGCAGACCGAGTCCCAACAAGAGCATAGTGTACGTGATATCGCTCGCACATTCACCACAAATGTTCACAGGCACGTTTCGACGCTGTGCAGCCCTCACAACCGTCTTGACGAGCCTCAGAACAGCCGGGCTGGCCGCCGTGTAGAGGCTGGCCACCCGCTCATTGCCCCGATCGACCGCCACGGTGTACTGAATGAGGTCATTGGTACCGATCGAGAAGAAATCAGCCACCCGAGCAAACGTGGATGCCATGATGGCGGCACTGGGTACCTCGACCATCATTCCCACTGGAATCTCGCCGCCGACCTCGTGCCCCTCGTCCCGCAGTTCGTCGCGGACATCTTCAAGCAGCATCTTGGCCTGCCGGAACTCGCCGACCGTCGTCACCAGCGGAAACATCACCCGCAGATTGCCGTGCGGAGACGCCCGCAGGATGGCCCGCAACTGTCGGCGGAAC
>DOVP01000207.1:590-3501 GCA_003520025.1 Phycisphaerales bacterium | reverse complement strand
CATGATGAGCCGCGGCCACCGGGCTAAGACGTCGGCCCGAGGGCCGAGTTCGTCGAGCAACTGCATCGTCGCCGGATCGAAGCCGAGGCCTGGCACCATGGTCTCGGGCCAGACGACCAGATCTGGATCATCGAAACTTTCGGCAGTCAGAGACAGAAACGACTCGATGTCCGCCTGCTGCCGCTCAATCGGCCAGCCGATCTTGTTGTCTTGCGGCAGATTGGTCTGGACGGCCAGTACAGTTGCCCCGGGCATTTCGGCAGGCACTGGGCTCGGGATGATCGATGCAATCACCAGCAGTACTCCAGGCAGCACACTCTCCCATGCAAGCCGCTGCCACCGTGATGCCGTCAACGCCGCTGCGAGCAGCCCTCCAGCCGCAAATACAAGCAGGCTGCACGCCCACACGCCGCCCATACTGGCGAGCATGATCTGGCCACTCCCCCACAACGCATGCCCCGCAAGGTGGAAGGGCCAGGCGTCGAACACGATCTCCGCTCTGATGTACTCGAGCGAAAGCCCCAGTACGCCCGCGACCACGCTGAGCGGGATCACCCATCGCCACCGATCGAGCCAGCGAAGCAAGACGGCCAAGGCCGCCGGATACGCCGCCGAATAGATCGCCAGCGGTGGCCACCCGGCTGAGGAGACGTCACTCACCCAGGCGAGCACAACCAGCCACGGCACTAGGAAGAATGCCCAAGTCGCCACCAGCAAGGTCCAACCGCCACGAGCCCCGATCGCAGCTCGCACCAGCAACGCCACCCACACAATGGCAGGCAGCCCGGTCATGCTCGATGGAATGATGCCGCCGGGCTGAACAGCCCACCACGCAGCCGCCGCGAACGCCAACCAGAGCAGCGTCTGCCACAGACGATCATGCATACCCCCGCGAAGCCTACTTGCCGGCATAGTCAATGAGGCTGGAGATCTCGCTGCGGAGGTCCTGCCGATCGACGACGCGATCGAGGAAGCCGTGCTCGAGCAGGAACTCGCTGCGCTGGAAACCTTCCGGAAGATCCTGCCTGATGGTGTTCTTGATGACCCGCGGTCCGGCGAATCCGATGAGCGCATCGGGCTCGGCGAGAATGACATCGCCAAGCATCGCGAAACTGGCTGTCACCCCGCCTGTCGTCGGATCGGTCAGCACCGAGATATACAGGCCGCCCGCCTCGTCGAACCTCGCAACCGCTGCGGAGGTCTTGGCCATTTGCATCAACGAGAGGCCTGACTCCATCATGCGAGCACCGCCGGAGGCCGATACGACGATCAGGGGAAGATCTTGCGCCACGGCCATTTCGATCGCCATAGCGATCTTCTCGCCTACGGCCGAGCCCATCGACCCGCCGAGGAACCGAAAATCCATCGCCACCAACACCACCTTGCGGCCCTTGATGAAGGCGGTTCCGCACCGGACGGCCTCCGTGGCGTTCGTCTTCTTCCTTGCCGCGTTCAGGCGGTCGGGATATGACTTGGTATCGACAAAGCCCAACGGGTCGCCGGAGACAACCTCGCCGCCGAACTCGTCGAAGGAATCCGGATCGGCCAATTGCATGATCCGCTCCGGCGCGGAGATGCGAAAGTGATGGCGGCATTCCGGGCAAACGCTCAGGTTGTTCTCAAGCGCCCGGCGAAAGAGGATGGCTCCGCAGGAAGCGCAGCGAACCCACAGCCCTTCCGGGACCGGCTTCTTGCGAGTGGCCGTGGCCACATCGGCATCCGTCCATGATCGAGCGTTGGGGTCAGCCATGGGCTGCGAGGATATCAATCCTCTCCCCGAATCGCCTCGATTTGTGTCGCGTAGGCATCGCTGCCGAAGATGGCCGAGGCACTCACGAGCACGTTGCATCCCGCCTCACGACACGCAGAAGCCGTCTTGGGCGACACACCGCCGTCCATCTGGATCCAGGCCGTCGGACCAAGGGTTTCACGCAGCATGGCCACCTTGGGCAGCACACCCCCGATGAAAGTCTGTCCGGAATAGCCAGGATGAACACTCATCACCAGAAACAACTCGAAGGCATCCCGCAGTTCCAGTACGCCATCGACCGGTGTATCCGGGTTGATCGCAAGGCCCGCGGTGCAGCCTGCCGCGTGAATTTGCGCAGCGAGAACGCGATGGTCGACAGGGGATTCGAGATGAATGGTCTGATGATCGGCGCCTGCCTCGGCAAATGCCTCGATAAAATCACCAGGGCACTCCACCATCAAATGCACATCGAGCAGAGCGTCTGGGAGATGCGAGCGGAGTGCCGCGCAGATCGCCGGCCCCATGGAGAGGTTCGGCACAAAATGGCCGTCCATGACATCGATGTGCAGCGCATCGGCACCTGCGGCAAGCACCGCATCGGCCTCCGTGGCAAGCCTGCCGAAATCTGCCGAAAGAACAGACGCGCCGACCAACCGTTCGCCGAAATCGGCAGGTCGAGAGAACCCTTCGCTCACTGCCTCCCCCGCCTCAACCCTTGTCATGTTGCTTATATGCCATCCACTGCGTTCGGTAATCGTCCTTCACTTCGGCCGGTGCCCACTGGTAGGCCTTCTTCGCCGTCTTCGCCGCCTCAGCTACATCGCCCTTCTTGAAGTGAACCGCGGCAATCGTCTTGAGCGCCCGAGCCTGCTCGCTCGGCTTCTCGAAACGCTCCAAGACCCTCGTGGCGATATCGAGCGCGAAGTCGAGCCTTCGCTGCTCATCCGGAATGTCCGGATCGTCCACGATTCGATCCGCCAGAAAAAGGACGCCCTCCGGATCGCTGTCGATCCTCGCATCGACGAACGCTGTGGCACCCTCATAGGCCACCTCCGGATTTTTCATCTGCACCAACTGCGTTTCAAACAGATCTACCTGCGTCTTGATGAAGACCTTGGGTGAGATCGCGATGATCTTCTTGGCGGTCTTCTCATATTGCCG
>DOVP01000207.1:0-182 GCA_003520025.1 Phycisphaerales bacterium | reverse complement strand
CCCTTCATCACTTTGGTCAACGTCATGTCAAAGTCCGGATCAGCGGGATGACCAATGAACTGGATACGTCCCCGTGGGCCGACAATGAAAACCTGTGGAACGCCTTCAAGTTTGGCGGCCTTGAACCAGGTCCTCTGGGGCCCACGGCTACCTGAGACGGCAATCGAGTACTTGAGCTGGGG
>DOVP01000228.1 GCA_003520025.1 Phycisphaerales bacterium | reverse complement strand
CCCCCCGGAAGATACCCCCACCCGGAAGACGCCCGCTCGCCCTCGGAAAACGTCTACTCGCCCCCGGAAGACGCCTCGCCTCTGACTTTCTCGACACACATCCTGTGAAACTCCGACAACGCTTCACCAAGCACCTTGGCATCAGGATCCGATGGATCGATGGCCCGCTTGGCCGCGTCGAGGCGGGAGAGCCAGTGAATGATCTCGGGCTTGCTCATGGAATCGAGATCGACAGCCATGAAAGCCTCGAGTGTTTCCCGAGACGATTCCTGCTCCTTCTCGGCCACCTCGGCAGGCCCCGCTGGAAGCGTGAATAGACAGTCTGGAATCGCAGTGTTGGCCTGCATCGACTCAAGCGAAATTTGAACACTGCTGCGACCAAGAGCGAGCTGGGTGCCGAAGGCCACCTTGACCGGCCCGACCTGTCGGTAGTCCGTCAGAAAGATCTCGGTCGGAAAACTTGCGGCCTGACCAGCCCCCTGCTCAATCACCTTGACCTGCAACCCGGAGGCCACACTGAAGAACCGCAAATCCTCACCGCCGGGTTCATCTGCAAGAGCGCAGCGGATCTTCCATGCCTGCTCGCCGTTGACCTCCTCGACACCGGCCAATTCCATACTTGTGTACATCGTGGCCGCGCCAAGAAGAGGGTTGAATGATCGATCACGCAACAGTTTGCGAAGCGCTCCACCGGTGACTTGCTGTACCGTTCCGTCCGTCTGGATCTGCCATGCCTCATTGCCACGTCGAATAGTGACCTGCGTACCGGCCCCTCCTGCATCGACCGACATGCGAAACGCATCCAGGGTCTGATAGATCGCGAGGCTGCCGCTGACGCTGCCGCCAGCCAGTTCAAGCGTCCCAAGGCCACGCAGACTCTCCAACGACTCCCATCCAGCCCGACCGCCGGTCACTTCGATGAATCGTTCGATGATCGCCGACACCGTCGGTTCGGCCGATGGCGTCGGTTCAGCCGCCGGCGTCGGGTCCACGGGCGGAGCCGCGGTGGGATGCTCATCTTGAGCCGTGCTTGAAAAGGCCAACAACCCAACACCCAGTACCACCACAATCTTTGAAACCGCTCGCATGGCCACTATCTCCCAAATCCCCTTGTGGGGAGAAGAAGAGCCACCCAGCGGACTCGAACCGCTGACCTGAGCTTTACGAAAGCTCCGCTCTGCCAACTGAGCTAGGGTGGCCGTGTTCGGAAGGATACCGGGTCAGGACCCAGATGCCGTCGCCGTATTTGAAACACCATCGCCGCGGTTCATGGCCCCATACAGGCGAGCCGCCGCATCGGCGATGTCCCCGCGGGCATCGGAGATGAACTTACGAAGATCGGCGGCCTGCCGGGACGAAACGCGATCGCCGAATCGGCGAACCGAGGCAGCAGCGAGATCAAGCAGGGACACCTGCTGCCACTCATCGGTGCTTGCCAAAGCCGCATCCACCAAGGCCTGCTGGGCGGAACTCTTGTTGATCAGGGCCAGCACTTCGGCCACGAGCAGTTGGGGGGGACCGGTTGTCGATTCAACCGTCCGCTCCAATTGTCCACTCGCCTCCGTAACATCGAGGCCAGTCGGTCGGGTCATCGCCAGATCGCGAAGGGCCGCAACAGCCTCGGATGTGTAGTAACGACGGTCGGATGCATCCATGGGTGTGCCGGCTCCAAGGGAGTCGACGAGAGCCCCAAGGGCCTCGTCAGAGGCGGTGTTGCTCAAGACGCCGACACCGGTGAGTCCTGTGGTCATTGTTCTCGCTTCGGCCAGTTCGTCCTCGGGGACAACCAGCACGACGGGCGATCCCGACGCTGCCAGCGCGTCCACGATGTCAAGTCCGCTCTGGGTGTCGCCCATCACGTAGGCAAAATCCGTCGCGGTGGCACGGCCATCGGCGAGCATTGCATCCCAGTTGTCACTCTCGGCGGTAATCTCGTAGCCCAACCCTTCCAGCTTCGCAACAGCCGACTTTCGCTGCTGGGGAGAACCGCCCACCACGATCGCCTGGCGACCGGCGCCACCGTACACCGCTGCAGCAAGCAGCGGCACAACTCGGATGCTTCCGGGAAAGGCTTTGTTCGGCATGGCCCGCGCCACCACCAAGGCCGCATCGTAGCGGACGTGTTGGTCGGGATACATCAAGGCTTCGGTGATGGCCTCACGATCACCGCCGCCCACGAGACTCGATGCGCCACCTGTCAATGACAGGGCTCGCAACGCATCTCGAGCCATCTCGGAGTCGCCCTGATCGATCGCCATCAACAGCACATCGCGGGCCACCGCGGGGCCATTGACCGTGGCATGAAAGCTCGGACTCCGCTCAAGATCCGGCACCGGCAACACGACATCGCGATACCCCAAACGGTTCTCAAGGCGGAGATTGCCCGCGACAAATGTGGCCATTGCCGTGGAATCACTCGGGTCCAGCAAGCGGGCCTCATTGGCATGGCGAATCGCCATGACGGGCCAGTACAGGTCGGTCGGCACGAATTGGCTCGTCAGACCCTGATGGGACTCCCATTGCCAAATATTCTGCATGTCCACAACTTCACCATCACCGCCTTCGGCAAAGGTCGGTCGAGCGCGGAGGTGTTCCATTTCCCGCAGATAATCCTCGGCCATCTGCACGTGCAGGCCAGCAAGGGCGACCGCATCAGGATCGTCCCAGCCGAGCCTCTGAATGGCCCGCCGGGCGGCAGAACCGACCACTTCGGTCGCATTCTCGTCGCGCACCAGTCGCACCAGCGCAGCGGCAGCATGGGGATACCCGATGTCCGCGAGCGCATTGATGATGATGACCTGTTGCCGCTCGGGAACATTGGGCAGCGCCGTCGTCAATGGAAGCACCGCTTCGCGGCCGAGCGCGGGTAGGGTATTGGTCACGCCGAGCGTCACCTCGCCCGCCGTGCTTGGATCATTCAGCGCCCGCAGCATCGGAGGCACCGCATACTCGCCAGCTTCGACCAATCTGTCGTAGGCAAGTGTTCGAGCCCGCCGCGTACCGCCGAGCATTCCGATCGCTTCCTGAATGCGGGTTGGAT
>DOVP01000064.1 GCA_003520025.1 Phycisphaerales bacterium | reverse complement strand
TTCCAGAATCGCGGGCTTGGCGGCAATGCCCATGGCATCAAAGACGAACCGCTCAAGTTTGATGGCATTGGGCTCGCTCGGCATCATCGGTTCGCCCGTTCGGTGGTCGATATGCGAAACCTTCTTGACGGCGCGGTGCCATGGCAGGTCGTCTTGGCCGGCGGTCGCGACGCGACGAGCGAAGTCAGTGCTGATGATGTGCATGGCGATGTTGCCGGCGGCGAAGCGAAGACGCCCCGATTCATCCGTGGACCGCGCCTCCGCTTCACTGAGATCGGTGTATTCCACTACACCAAGGCAGCCATTAATGAAGGCGAAGACGCCCACTTTCTCATCGGGACCTGCCTTGGACACCATCTTGCTGGTGAACTCACCCGACGAGTGTGCCTTATCGGCGTGCAAACCGAGAAAGACCGGATCGAGCACCGGCGAAAGCGGGTTGTCCACTTGGAAATACGAGATCGCCTCGATGCCGCGACCCTCCATGTGGTCGATCGCTCCGCTGGCGAGCAAGGCGTGGAAAGAGCCTCCGTGTCCGTCCGGGCTCATGACGGGTACCCCTGGACGTTCCAAAAGGATCTTGCCCGTCTTCATGTCGAACGCCGGCATCATCCCCTGCGGGAACATCATGATTTGTCGCCGATCGAGACCGAAGCACCGGTTGTCGAGAAAGAATGCCCGCGTCTGAGAGTCGTTCGATTCGCTGGTCATGATGTACCAGCGAATCGTTCGGCCCCACCGCCGCTCCGCGGCAAGGATCTGCTCGGCGAACAATCGAAAGAGTGGTTTGCCGCTCACCGGGCTCGCAGGGAAGGTGCCCTTGGGGCCATTCCACCCGAGCCGCGTCCCCTGACCACCCGCGACAGTGAAAGCGGCGACGCGGCCGGCTTCAAGCATCGCTTCGCCCCGAACACGCAGGTCCTCTGCATCGATCAGATCGACGCTGTCACAGGCCTGCTCTGGTTTGATGCAGACGCACGGAGCCGGGTGCAGATCGCCATCACCTGCAACTGGTGCCGCCAGAACCAACTGCTCGATCATGGCGGGAAGCGACTCGAGCGGCAGCGATTCCAGACGCTTGAGCAGGACATCCTGGTCAATCTCGCTCAGCCCATCAATATGCTGGAGCAAGTGCGACTGCCTGCACGCTTCCAGTGTGGATCGCATCGCATCGAGGCGGCTCATGCGTGCTCAGGTATCCTCGGGCAGCGCGGGCGCCGTCCAGCCGGTGGGCAGGTGCCGCACGATCTTGCCGGTCTTGAGATAAATCACCTGCTCGCAGATATTCGTGCAGTGATCGGCCATCCGCTCGACTGCGCGTACAACGGCCAGCAACTGCATGCCCGCCGGGACTGATACGGCGCCCTCGGCAAGCGCGTTCTGAGCGCGACTTACAAGCTCGTCCTTGAACGCATCCACCGTATCGTCGAAAGCGAGCACCCGCTCTGCAAGCTGCGTATTCCCCATCCGAAGCGACTCGACCGTGTCGCGGACCATCCCGACCGCACTGTTCGCCATGACCTGCAGGGTATCGGCGACTTCGGTGTCCTTCCGCTGCTCGGTGGCCTGCGCGATATTGACCGCGCAGTCAGCGATCCGTTCGAGTTCATTGTTGATTTTCACGATGGTGAGAATCGATCGCTGGTCATGTTCATCCTCCGGGCGATACTGCATCAGACCGATGCATGCTCGCTCGATCTGCACATCGACATGATCGATCGTGGCGTCATCACGGACCACCGTGGCAGCGGTCGTATTGTCATTCTCGAAGTAGGACTCCACCGCCGAGAGGCACAGATCGGTCACGCGGCGGCCCTGTGCAAGCAGGTCGGCCAGTACGATCTCGAGGCTCTTGTGAAAGTCGTCCATGGCGGCTGAGGTGTCTCGAACCGGAGTATAGATCCGCTACCCCCGGAAGTGTCGTCTCACAGCCCCGGTATCATCCGCTTCCACCATGGTGGTTCTCAGTGTCAATGTCGATCATGTCGCCACCGTTCGGCAGGCGCGGCGATGCCTTGAACCGGATCCGGTACTGGCCGGAATGGAAGTGCAGGCAGGCGGCGCCGGCGGCATCACCGTGCATCTGCGGGAAGATCGCCGCCATATTCAGGACGATGACGTGCTGCGACTCTCCGACGCGGTCAACCTCCCCCTGAACTTCGAAATGGCGGCTACAGACGAAATGGTGGACTTCGCAATCTCGCTCCAGCCACGGTCGGCCATGCTGGTGCCGGAGGGGCGGCAGGAGATCACAACCGAAGGTGGCCTCGATGTCGCCTCTGATCAGGACCGCCTGCAGGCGGTCGTCCGGCAACTCGCTGATGCGGGCATTCCCGCGAGCGCCTTCATTGACGCTCAGGAGCGGCAGATCGCAGCGGCGGCGGTCTGCGGTTTCGCGGTCTGTGAAGTCCATACCGGCCCCTGGGCCGAAACCGTCGAGGGGCGAGGCGATCGGGATGTTGAGCTGGGCAAGGTCGCGGCCGCCGGCACGCTCATCACCGAGGCAGGCATGCGTTTCAATGCCGGCCACGCGCTGAACTACACCAATGTGCAGCCCATTGCCGCACTTCAGGACCTTCAGGAACTCCACATCGGCCACGCCATCGTGTCGCGGGCGATCTTCACTGGTATGCAGCAGGCCGTCCGCGAGATGGTCGACCTCATCGAGAACGCCACCACATGAGCACCGACCTCACCGATAACTCACTCCCTTACCGCATCGCCGTGCTGTGCTATCTGCGTGATACCGACGGCAAGTTGCTGATGCTGCACCGGGTCAAACCACCGAACAAGGGCATGTACTCACCCATCGGCGGCAAACTCGAACCGACCACCGGTGAGAGCCCCCACCGCTGCGCTATCCGCGAGACCCAAGAGGAGACTGGACTGGTCGTCAAGGACGGCGAGATCCGCCTCATGGGCATGGTGTCCGAGACCGCGTACGAGGGCGAGTGCCACTGGCTGCTCTTCCTCTATGAAATCACCCGCCCCATCGAGCACGATGAGATCACCGCCTACGAAATGGACGAGGGCACGCTTGAGTGGCTCGACCGTGACCAGATCGATCACCTAGATCTACCCAAGACGGACCGCGACATCATCTGGCCGCTCGTTGCAGCGTACGAAGGTGGCTTCTTCGCCTGCCACATCGACTGCCGCAACAATCCCATGACTTGGGAGGTGCTTGAATCTTGGAAAGGCTGATGATTGCGTTGCCCTCGCCCGGCAGCGTTCGCCCTCATCACCTGTTCGACTGCACTATGGACACTCGCCCCACGTCGCGAGAACCCAAAGCAGATCTTCCATCCCGACAAGATCATCCTCGTTGAGGTCGGCCATGCCGGTTGATCCGCTGCCCGAGCCGCCCCAGTAGGCCACAAGTTGGAGGAGGTCGTAGGAGTCGACGACTCCATCCGGGGTGGACCAGGATGCGCTGGTGAAATCAGCGATGCAGTCGGCTTCGTCTGGAATGCAGTTGCCGTCCCAGTCGTGACTGTCACCCAAGGCCAATTGATCCCAGTCCTCCACGCCGTCACCATCACGATCGTCCGCCCACGGTCCGCACCACACCAATACGGTGCCGGCATCGACCGTCGAGCTCGACCCATCATCCACTTGCTGCTCAGGCGCGCCGGCGATGATCGTATTGCCCTCGATCGCCACGTTGAA
>DOVP01000237.1 GCA_003520025.1 Phycisphaerales bacterium | reverse complement strand
CACGGCAGTGAAATTCGCACACCCAATATCGATCGCATCGCGCAAGAGGGCATTGAACTCGATCGCTTCTACGCCTACCCGCTCTGCTCGCCCACCCGGGCGGCCCTGATGACCGGGCAGTCCGCTTTCAATAACGGTATCACGCTCCCGATTAGCGGCGCGTTCGATGACGGCCTGCCGCTGCGGCATATCCTTCTTCCGGAGCGACTCCACGATGCCGGCTACCAAACCTTCATGGTGGGGAAATGGCATCTCGGGGGCGCCCGTCCTGCGTACTTCCCCCACCATCGCGGCTTCGACTATTTCTACGGCCATCTCGGCGGCTTCGTAGACTATGACGAGCACACCGTTATGGGGAGCATCGACTGGCAGCGCAACGGAAGCACAGTTCACGAGCAGGGGTACACCACTGAGCTGATCACCCAAGAAGCCGTCTCTCTCTTGCGCAAGCGAGATCACGACCGCCCGCTCTTCCTCTTCGTCTCGTACAACGCACCCCATGGCCCACAGGCGGCTCCACAAGCGAGCATCAATCGATATCCCGAGATCGAGGATGATGAGCGACGCGTCTATGCCGCCATGGTGGACAACATGGACGTGGGCATTGGAAAGATCCTCGACACGCTCAAAGATGAGGGCATCCAAGATGACACACTTGTCTTCTTCATGAGCGATAATGGAGGTGCTTCCACTTTCCCCGCCAACATCGTTCCGCATTCCTCCGAAGGTCGTAATTCGCCACTGCGAGGGGGCAAGGGGCTACCGCTCGAGGGGGGCATCCGGGTTCCCGCCGCCGCCTGGTGGCCGGGACATCTCGAAGGCGGAACAAAGAACGATTCTGTGATCACCGTCGAGGATTTGCTGCCGACCTTTGCCGAAGCCGCCGGCTTCCCCCTGCCCGACACGACAAAGCTCGACGGTGAAAGCCGCTGGGGGCCTCTGCGAGATGCGGTCTCGACAGCCCATGCACCCTTCGCCATGACTTCTATTGGCGGCACCGCGGTGATCGATGGCGAGTGGAAGCTGATGATCTTGCGCGGCTTTCCCGTACCCCCGCTGCTAGGTAAGACCGAACTCTACCGCTTCCTGGACGACCCACTCGAAGAGAACGATCTGTCCGGGGAGTACCCCGAGATCAAAACGCGCCTAACGAGCTACCTCGACAATTTGCATGAGGTGTCCTCTGTTGGCGGCGATGCCCCCTTAGGCCTGAACGAACTCTTGGCGCGTCGACGCGCAGAGGCGCCGGGACCCATAAATCGCATGCCCCAGGCCGAAGCAGCTCGACTAGAGGGCTTAACCGTGACGGGTGTGCTTCTTTTCAACGAGCGCACCCGAAGCTACGTCGGCCCCAACGGCACGATCGCATACGACGAGCGCAGGTCCTTTGGTGGCTACACACTCTTTTCCCCGATTGCAGCCAGAGCCAGCTACTTGATCGACATGCACGGGGTGGTCGTTCACAGCTGGGAACTGCCTGAGGGCATGAGCATTTTCAAGCAGGTGTATCTACTCGACAACGGTCGCTTGCTGCGAGCAATAAAGCCAACCGAGCGAGGCTTGGACAAGCAGGGGCCTGGTGGCACACTTCAGGAGGTGGATTGGAGCGGCAATGTTGTCTGGGAGTATCAGAGCCCGGACCAATTCACCCGGCTTCGCGAAGACTATGTTCGACTGCCAAATGGCAATACGATCTTCATGGCCTTCGGCGAGGTGAGTCGCGAGGAAGCCCTCGCGCTTGGCGCCACCCCCGAGCGCATCGGCGACGGGATCGACACGCTCTGGCCGAACAAGATCGTGGAGATCAATAGGGCTGGAGAAACTGTTTGGGAGTGGCGCTTTTGGGATCATTACAGCAGCGCAGCTCATGGTGACCAGTCCGAACCAGGCCGAGTCGACCTCAACTTGATTGAGGCCCCGATTCCGTCCATCAACAGGGATATGAGTCACAGCAGCACGATCGACTATGACCCGATCAACGACCATATCCTGATCAGTGCACGCATCACCAGCGAGATCTACATCATTGATCACGGCACCGCGAACTACGATGACCCGAAACGTGGGATCTTGGCCGCTCGCGGTCCCGCTGGCGCCATCCTGAAGCGCTATGGCAACCCGGGAAACTATCTCGCGGGAATGCCTCAGCACGGGATGGATCCGGGCGACCGCCAATTCTTCGCCCAGCACGGACCCGGTTGGATTCCGTCGGGTCTACCCGGGTCGGGACACCTGCTCGTCCACAACAACGGTGTCGGGCGGAGTGGATCGCCGCCAGTCTCAAGAGCGAGCGTGGCGATTCATATGCTGCGCCGCTTCCTGCTCAGCAACACCGATGACTATGCCACCATCGATGAAATCGATCCTAAGACCGGTGAGGTCGTCTGGCGCTGGCGAGCGGACGCACCCCAAGCCATATCCGGTTTCATGATGGGCGGGGCGCAGCGACTACCCAACGGCAACACCCACATCACATCGGGCCAGCACGGGCATCTCTTCGAGGTTATGCCAACGGGCGAAGTCGTTTGGGAGTATCTCAGTTCGGCCTCTTCACTCGGTGTTCAAGAACGACAGCTCCCCTATCCGCTTCACCACATTCAAAACTCGCACAGGCTGGCTCCGGATCATCCCGCGTTGCGTGGACGAGATCTCAGTCCGAAGGGTTCTGTATTCGAAAATGAGCCCTTGCCGAGTGTCGGCGCAGAAATCGCAGTTATGGCGCTTCGCGGGATGTACGCGATGCTGCATGGTTGGGTGATTGGTCTCCTGGCAGCGCTGCTCGTTGGAATGGGAGGCTGGCGCATTCGAGTACGACTGCGCCGACGCATTGCCTCAAGCTAGACTGG
>DOVP01000008.1:6440-8723 GCA_003520025.1 Phycisphaerales bacterium | reverse complement strand
GTACTTCCTCGAGTACGGCGAACTCTCGGATCTGGAATCGCAGTGTGATCAAGAACTCGAAGAACTTGAGTCGCAAATCGTGGATGAACACCTCAATGCAGAAGTCTATGAGACCATCGGGACGAGATGCCGGTTCGGCCTTGAGCGACTGCAGCAGGCATGGCCCGGCAATGAGCGGATTCTGAAGAAGTTGGAACGTTGCCTGTTGCTCTTGTGCCAATCGGCAATATCCAGAAGACGCATCGCCGCGGCTCGGGTGCTACTCCATCAGTACATTGAACTCGCCGGATGGGAAGGCAACACTGCTGCGCATCGAATGAAAGATCGGATCGATGGACTTGCCGATCAGATGACATCGCGAGGCGATGAGTTGAGCATGAATATTCAGGTAAGGCTCGTCGAGGAACTCGCGTCGCAGAAAAGAGCGTATGACGAACTGCTCGCTGCATACAAGGAAATCGATGAGGATTCGGGCAACTAGATCCGGTGCTGCTCAAGCGGCGCGTGGGGGCAACTCGGCTCCGATCTTTGCAAGCCCCTCGCGGATCTGACTGGGCCCGACAGGCTTGCGGAGAACAATCGGATCGGTGAATTCATTCGTATTGATGTCTGATGCGCGGTATCCAGTGATGAACAGAAACGGGATGCCCCGCTCTCGCAGCTTCTGTCCGATCGGGGTGGAATCTTCGTGGCCAAGATTGACATCGAGGATGGCGCACGTGACGGAATGACGCTCAAGAAGATCCAATGCTTTTGCTACTGTGGGCGCAGGTCCCACAACCTCGGCTCCGACCGACTCCAGATCGGCCTTCAACTGCAGACCGACCAAAAAGGCGTCTTCGACGATCAGGATCAACGGGTTTGAGTGCGGGGTGGTCATGGTTGGTCACGCACCGCTTGCCTTGGGATCTGCCTCATTGAGTCGCTCAATCAATGATTGCTCCATCTCAATTTCCAATCTGAGAGAAAAGCAGCCTAACGATCGTTTCGTTGAGGCTTCCAATGAGGAGGCAGGCTTTCCCTCTTTTTGACTGAAAAACTCGTCGTGTTTCAGTTTGGGTCCCCTCAGGCAGGCCTTGCGCTGTCATTTCTGTGGGGAACGACGGGTGGCCTCGGCTTGAAACTCCGGCGAACGCACGTTGCAAGATGGCACCGCCCCCGAACATGCACTGAGGTGCCCTCGATCGCCAACATCGGTCCCCTGTGGCTACCCTGTCGGCATGTATGGACTCATCAACGTGGCTGTTCGCGATCTTGTGATAGCCCAGTTCGGTCAGGCCGCGTGGGCTGCCATATTGGCCAAATCCGAGGTGGATGAGAGTGCGTTTGTCCGGATGGGGCAGAATGACGATGCTGTGACGTACGCGCTTGTGGGGGCTGCTTCAGAGGTCCTGGATCTCCCGGCCAGCGACATTCTTCAAGCCTTTGGGCAGTATTGGACAGAGTTCACTGTTGAAGAAGGGTACGGCCAGTTGCTCGACGGCTTCGGTTCGACGTTTCCGGCCTTGCTGCAGAACCTTGATGAACTTCATACCCGAGTCGGGCTGATGTATGAAGAACTCCGCCCTCCTTCGTTCAAGTGCGAGAATGTGACCGACGGAAGCATGGATCTGCACTACATCTCCGAGCGGGATGGTTTGGATGATCTGATCATCGGACTGCTCAAAGGACTCGGCACCCGCTTTCAGGTTGATGTGACGATCGAACAACGTGCATGCAAAGGCGATGGGGCGCCCCACTCGGTGTTTTATGTCACCTGGTCTTGACCAAACAGGGCAGATTGCAATTGATGACCTTGGTTCGTTCATGCCATGGGCGATTCAGATCGATTCAAGTCTTCGCATTCGGTGGATCGGCCCGAGTTTGCAGAAGCATGGATTGGCCCTTGCGGTTGGAGATCATGCGGACCAACACCTCGAACTCAAACGGCCGGCGGTGCCGATCTCTCGATGGGATGACCTGGTATCGCTTGATGACAAACTGATTATCTGGCGGGTCAATGGGATGAAGTTTGACCTGCGGGGGGCGATCCACGTACAGGCTTCCAGAAACGATCTTCTACTCGTCGGCAGCCCGGTTCTGCGCAAGACGGACGATTTCGACTTGTTTGGCATTACGCTGTCGGACTTCGCTCGGCACGATTCAACGCCGGATCTGTTGTTGGCGCTGCAAGCGCGGGATGTCAGCATCCTGCAGGCAGTAGATGCCGTTGCAGATCTAGAAGCCGGCGGATTGCTTCGGCAGTCGATCCTTGACAGCGCGATGGATGCCATGATCACGATT
>DOVP01000008.1:0-6046 GCA_003520025.1 Phycisphaerales bacterium | reverse complement strand
TCATCGGCAAATCCATATCCGAGTCGATTATCCCTCCGGAAATGCGTGAGGCACATAAGCAAGGCCTTCTTCATTACCGGCGGACTGGCAAGGGCAAATCACTTGGGCAGCGAATTGAGTTTCCGGCACTTCGCGCAGACGGGACAAGACTTCCGATTGAAATGGCGATCGTCCCATTCAAGCATCAGGATGACGGGTACTTCACCGCCTCCATACGGGATCTGACCAAGCAGAAGCAGGCAACCGTGGATCTGGAAGCTGCCGCCCTGCTTCGTCAGTCGATCCTTGACAGTGCGATGGATGCCATGATCACGATTGACATGGAAGGACTGGTCGTCGAGTTCAACAATGCCGCCGTCAAGATGTTCGGATTCTCCAGAGACGATGTCATCGGCAAATCCATATCCGAGTTGATCATCCCTCCGGAAATGCGTGAGGAACACGAATACAGCCTCCTTCGTTACCGACAGACCGGTGAGGTCGCGGATCTTGGGCAGCGAATTGAGTCGCCGGCAATTCGCGCAGACGGGACAAGATTTTCGATTGAAATGGCGATCGTCCCGTTCAAGCATCAGGAAGACGGGTACTTCACCGCCTCCATACGGGATCTGACCAATCGGCAGCAGGCAGAGGCGACGATTGAGCGGGGCGTTGAGCAAGAACGACTGCTCCGGCGAGAATTGGACCATCGTGTCAAGAACATGCTTGCGCATCTCGTGGCACTGTGCCGGCGTGCTGCTTCAGATGTGTCCGAGGACGGCGCAGCGATCGAGTCGCTTGTTCATCGGATCGAGAGCATGTCGCAGATCCATGACCTGCTGGGGAGTGAATCGCGATGTGGGTTGGAGATGCGTCAACTTGTCGAGGTATGCATTCGGCCATATCAGACGTGCAGTGAAAGTGTGATGATCAACGGAGCAGAACTGCGGTTGCGAGACAAGGCTGCAATCACGCTGACAATGGTGTTCAACGAGTTGGCAGTCAATGCCAGCAAATACGGCGCTCTGCACCATGAAGGGGGTGTCGTCAAGATCGCGTGGGAGATCCAGAGTGATGATGAAGGGGCATCGTCCTTGATGATCTCATGGGAAGAGGTGCACGATGCCCCTGTTCCGCAATCGCTTGATGGCGGGCTTGGAACGGAAATTATTCGGGCTGCGATTGGATATGAACTCGGAGGGACCGTTGTGCTAGAGCCGACTTCGCAGGGGATCTTGTTTCTCGCTACTGTCCCGGTTGCTCAGGCATTGCTTGATGAAATGGAGTGAATGACATGAAATCTCCAGTAGTCCTTCAAGAGGCGGTATTTCATCCAAAGGTGTGTCTGTACTGGCTGTTCTCCGGTGCCATCATATTGACTGTCATCGTCATCACAATTCCACTTCTGCCACTGTGGTTTCTGTTCGGGATGATCGTGACCAGAAAATTTCTCGAGCACATGTCCTGCACGTTGACTGACCGGACGCTGGTCGTCAAGAAGGGCTGGCTCAACCGGATCGAAAAGACGATTCCGTTGGAGAAGATCACCGACCTGGCCATCAAGCAGGGGCCGATCATGCGAGCGATGGGGCTTCATCTTCTCAGCATCGAGACGGCGGGTTCTTCGGGCGGCGCGGCATCCGGCTCGCTCGTTTCGTTGATTGGCATCGAGGGCACCATCGCCTTTCGCAATGACGTTCTGGCCCAGCGTGACAGCCTTGTATCTCAGCACCACATGAGTGAGCATGCTGCCGAGCCGCAGAGAGACACGCTTGTTCACATTGGCGAGACCCTCGATCGTATCGAGAAGTTGCTGCAGTCAGATCGTCGAATCTGAGCGTGAACTCAGAGATCAAAATGCTCGAGTACTTCGAGAAGGTCGTTGACGTCGACAACGCTATCCATGTTGAGGTCAGGGCCGCAGATGGATCCCGCAGGCTGTGGTCCCCACGCGGCAATCACACTCAACACATCGTTGATGTCGATCGTCCATGTTCCGTCGGCGTCGCCCCCGAGTGCCGGCTCGATCAGTGCCCAGTGCCCGTAGTTGTAGTTGTGGCCCCAACTGATGATCATGGCGCCCGAAGCGTTGGCATCTCGGGGCGTGCCGTACGGTGAGAGGGGAGGTGCGCCGATGAGTCGGTGCCCAATCAGATGGACGCCGCTTTCGACCGACGCGACGAAGCCGTGGCTGGTGTACTGGGCATCCAGAAATCGACCATAGACCATGCCCGCATCGGTGATGCCAGTCAGTTCGATGGCGATCATGTCGGGGGGAAGCGTGAGAGACGTGGCCGCGATTCCGCCTGGTTCGGTCAAGAGCAGATGTGGATCTTCGTTGTTGGTGTGCCACGACATCGCGATCTCGCCGTGGTCATTGGCGATGACATCGAAGTTGTAGGCGGCGCTGATGCTTGCCACCGGATCGTCAAGCGTAAGCGTTCCGTCATCCAGCGTGGCGAGATAGATCGTGTGCAAACCACCGCCGGGCCAGAAACCATCTGGAGCGTGCGCCAGGACGAGGCGATCCTGCTGATCGACGGCGACGCACCGGGTCGTTCCGGAGAGGTCGGGAGCCGGATCGGACAACACCGATCCATCCCAGAAAAATGCGCGTGATGCGGACCCGTTGTTGAAATTGTTGGTGCCGACGACGATGCCGGACTCGTTGACGTCTGCGGCATACGTCGAAGCAGTGCTGCCCTCCAACGTGCTCAGCCGAACATAGCCGATGTCTGCTTGCCAGACGAAACCATCGTCGTAGTCCAGGCCCAGAACAAAGCCGGAGGTGGTTACGTGCGTGAGCCCGGTGAAGGCCCCGAACGTTGCGCTTGCAACGGCGGTTGCGCCAGATGGATCAATGTGGATGATGCTGTCGGTCGTGTCGTCAATTCCGAAGGCGGTTCCGTCGGCTGCGAGTTGGTGGCCCTCCGTGTAATCCCACTTTGCCGGAACAATTTGCAAGTTGCCGTCCGAGTACAGGAACGGTTGGCGGGTCATGTCGAGCCCATACCCGTGGAATGCAAATCCCGTGATTCGATTGTTCTCGTCGAGGTCAAATGGGACAAGCGTCTTCGTGCCGTTGCCTTCCGGATGCTCCAGCACAGTGACAACGTAGCGATCGGGAAAGCCGTCGGCCTTGGCGATCGCCGGGATCAGCATGGCGAGAAGGCACACTGCCCAGATGTGTTGTGCTGTCACAGGCCACCTCCGATCCACGTTTTCCCTGTGGTCACCCTACATCCGCATGCAGGGTGGAGGCAAGAGAAGGTCTGCCGATCGGCGATTTCCTCGGTTCCCGGAGTGCGAAATGTGGTCTGCTAGGCTGTTGAGCAGCGCCGCCGCCACAGGAGTCTTTAATGAAGGATGAGTCGCGATACGACGTGTGGCTACTCGGCCGATCACAGGACGGCGGCCTGCCGCATGTCGGGTGTATGCAAGCGTGCTGCGCCGAGGCGAGAAAAACGGGCAGGAGGGAATACCCGTGCGCTCTTGGTGTGCATGACCGCGTGAGCGGGGCGTTGGCGCTGATTGAAGCGACGCCTGCGGTCGAGCCGCAACTGGCCATGCTGCACGCATTGGCAGGAGTCTCGGGATGTGTTCGCCGACCAGTGGAAGCCGTGCTGATCACGCACGCGCACATCGGTCACTATGCCGGCTTGGTGCAGTTCGGAGAAGAAGTGGCGGCAACCGATCATCTGCCTTTGTTCGTGACGCCGCAAATGGCGAACTTTCTCCGGGCGAACCAACCGTGGGCGCAACTCGTTACGTATGGGCAGGTGGACGTACATGAAGTCGATCCGGGAAAGTCGTGTGAACCGATCCCGGGCCTTGAGGTCGATTTCATCGCGGTTCCACACCGTGATGAACACAGCGATACGGTCGCATTCAAGTTACGTGGACCAGAAAGAACACTTCTTTGGGCGCCCGATGTCGATCAATGGGGCCGTCACGACGGGCTGCTTGCCGATCTGTTGGATGATGTGGATGTCGCCTATGTTGATGCGACCTTCTACGACGGGCGCGAATTGTCGGGGCGGGATCTTGATGGCATTCCGCATCCGCTCATCGTGGAGACGATGGACGCGTGGGCGGACCAAGCGGCGGCCCGGCCAGGCGTGATTCGGTTCATTCACATGAACCACACGAATCCAGCGCTCCACGACTCGGCGATCGTGGAGAAGATCGAGCGTGCAGGATTCTGTGTCGCCAGCATGGGCGAGCGGCACTCGTTGTAACGCCGATTCCTACGCTCATGAAAACCGGAGAGCCCCATGCCCATTCGCCCAGTTCATTACGGCATCATGATTCTCATGCACTCGCCGAGCAGGTCGGCGGCCTCGGGTTTGATCTCGTCGGCTCCTGAGCGGGCGCGGGCGAATGAGTTGAGGACATCCTGAACAGCCTTGCGCTGTTTTGGTCCAGAAGTGTTCCATGCGAGGCAGAACTTCGCGAGGTCTTCCCCTTTGACGCCGACATGTCCAAGAATGCTGTCCTGAGCGGTGGCGTTTGGCTCTGCCCAGATGGCTGACCAGCATAGTGGTGGGGCAGTGATGCCCACAGCAAGTGGGGCGGTACTCAGTTCCCATTCCACCGCTTTGAGCGATTGATTCCAGCGTCCATTGGTCATCGCAGGCTTGCTGTCGGCGTTCAGCCTGAAGTTGACATCGCGGCTGGTGAAGAACTGGGTTGTTGCCGCCCAGGCGACAGCAAGGCGACTGTGTTCTCCCACCGCTTTTGTGAATGCCCGGATGATTTCCTTGTCAAAGTCCTTCGGGAAGGCATCGTCGAACTGTTCCTGAAACGCGCTGAACCGGCTGTGCCAATCACCCTTCATGTCCATTCCGAGTGCTCTGGCCAGAATCTTGTTTGCCAAGTCATTCATGGCATCCGGGTCCGCGCTCAGGAGTGCTGCTTCGTCGGTTGTGATCCACTCACGTTGCCAGAGAAAGGCGATGGCACCTTCCCGAACTCGCTCCTCAAGCTCTTCTTGCATGCGATTGGAGTCGCCACCCTTTCTGCTCTCGGGCGGCAGTGCCTGCTGCGCAAACATCAACGCCCACGCCATCATGCCCAGATCCTTTGCATCGGGGACGATGCGTTGTCGAAGCAGAGTGAGCATCTTTGGAAGCAGTTTGTCCCCTTGAAATGCCTCCCTCAGTTGCCGGCGGATGAGCGAATCCACTGCATCGATACCGTCCTGAAGCGCAAGCAGATCATCGGCAATGTGCGTGTCGCCGCCGAGGCACTCGAGAAAGCAATGCGCGGTACCGATTGGCGAATCGATCATCTCCCAATTGCCCCGGCCGCCGAAGCCGTTGCCCCAGTCATGGCCCAATCCGTCCCCTTGGAAGGTCAGTGTGGTTTTGCTGCTGTTGACGCCTTGCGGCGATTTGCTCTGGGTTGGTGATCCGAATGCATCGGTCAGTTCGGAGATCTCCAGCGGTTCGATTTCGCTGGAAACAGTGGTCTCGCGGTGAAGCGTTCCGCCGTTCGGGGTCATCGTAATGTTGTAGTCGAGTGTGCAGCCAGCGAGAGTGAGGGTGGCGGCTGCGAGTGCTGTGACATTCAGGCGCATGGCTGATCCTCCACTTTGCGGGCGTACACTACAGGGTATGAGCGTAGAAGTCAGGGTGATGAGCGGCATGATCGAACAATGGTTCGCCGTCGAAGCCAGATCGCTCCCGTGGCGTCATACGCGGACGCCGTGGAGATCGCTTGTCAGTGAGTTCATGTTGCAGCAGACGCAGGTGGCGCGTGTGTTGGAGCGGTTCGAGCCTTTTTTGGAACGCTTCCCCTCTCCGGACGCCTTGGCAGTTGCTGATGAGCAGGATGTGCTCGCGATGTGGCAGGGGCTTGGTTACTACCGGCGGGCGAGAAACCTCCGCCGCGCGGCCCAGGCGATTGTGGCGGAATTCGGCGGCGAGGTTCCGCTGGATGTCGATGCCTTGCGAACACTTCCGGGGGTGGGTAGGTACACCGCCGGGAGTATTGCGTCGATCATGGGCCGCCGACGCGTGGCAATTGTCGATGGCAACGTCACGAGACTTCTTGCCAGAATGTACTG
>DOVP01000289.1 GCA_003520025.1 Phycisphaerales bacterium | reverse complement strand
GTGCGGGAGCGACTCGGTGGGCGGTTCAGCGTGTCGGCGACAACCCGTCCCAAAAGCCCTGTCGAAATCGACGGCGAAGACTACCGTTTCGTCTCCGGCGATACTTTCAAGCAGATGATGGAGTCGGACGCCTTTCTCGAACACGCGGAAGTCTTCGGCCGACACGCCTATGGAACACCCCGCAGACCAGTCGAGCAGGCCCTCCGCGAAGGTGAACTCATCATTCTTGATATCGATGTGCAGGGTGCCACGCAGATCCGCGAGCATATGCCGACTGCCTACATGATCTTTATCCTGCCCCCGAACGATGAGGAACTGCAGCGCCGCTTGGAAACCCGCGGCCGCGAAGATGAAGAAGCCATCGCAAGACGCTTCGCCGAAGCACGCCGGGAAATCGACCTCGCGACGAGCCGCACCCTGTATGACGCCTTCATCGTCAACGACAACCTCGACCGCGCCGTCGATGAAGCGTGCAGGCTTGTCTCAGAGCGGCGCCATACCACCGCCATCCAGAGATGAATGCGATTCGGTTGCTGGTCCCGCTGGTATGCCTGAGTAGCGTTGTATCCGCAGCGACACCAACCATCGAACAGGCGCTGGCACTACGGGGCAGTGGGCTGGTGATTCCACTGACGGCTGTGAGCGGCAATGACACGCCGATTGCCAGCAGCCTCGTGGACGGCAGCAGAACGATTGCGCGGCTCGATAGCCATCTCGTCTGGATCAATGCCAGACCACGAACTCTGCGAGAATGGTCGGTCCCGCCACAGATAACTCAGGTGAGTGGCGATGAGACTTCGGGCGGCACGCCCTTTTTGGTGCTTTCACTTCCGCATGACGGGCGTGGCCATCTCGTGGTGGATGGCACACCCGTCAGGCTGCACTGGGCCGATCTTCCAGATTCCATGCCAGCACTGCAGCGATTGAACACGGCGAGCGGTGACGAGGAATTTCTTCCATATGCAGCCTCCCTGCTGCAGGATCCGCTGAGCGCATGGCGATGTGAATTGCTCGCTGCCGTGCGCGGCCACACGCCCCCGCCGCTCGATCGTTTCACGGATCTACCAACGCGTTTGATTGCGATCGCTTCCATCGGCCCGTGGAGGATCGCCATGCAGCAACTGGCCGAGGCTGACAGGGGAGTCGCCCGCCGGGTTGCGGAATTGCTCACTGGGACCACTCAGAACGAGGGCCACACGATCGCCGCTTGGTTGAGCCGTGGATCAGCACTTGATGAATTGCTCGCCATCGCACTGAGCAGTGACACGGCGGAGAATCCGATGGCAACCCGCGCCCTGCGGTGGTGCGAACGGCAAACCAGTCTGCTTGTCTGGGTCACAGCTGATCGCGGCGCGTCGGTCCTGATTTCACTGGCCAATCCAGAACCCCGCGCGGTGCTGGCCGAAGTGATGTGGGCGATTCCGGGCGAACTCCCGCTCGCCAGCAGCGTGCCGGCCGGGGCATCCACAATGACTCGCCTTGAACCACTGCCGCTGCGTGAGTTGGCCCCACTGCTTCTGGAAGTCGGACAGAACCACATGACGTTGCCGATCGATCGCTCGATTCAGGATGTGGAGCCGCCTGGATTGATGCTTGGGCCACTGCATCCAAACCGTACGCTCTCCGATGTTCGCGCAGGCTTGCCGCCGCCGCCCGCACCGATGAGTCGCCAGACCTTCGCCCAGTTTCGGAAACTGATGGGGCACTGGGAGATGATGCTGGAGTGCCGGTGGAACGGGCTGCAAACTGATCCGTGTGACGGTGAGTCGGTCACCATTGACCTGCGAGTCGGTGATCGGCGGCATGTCATCGAAGTCACCCCGGATGGTCTTCGCAGTTCGCACCAAGCGGATGCACCCACTGCGCATGCCAGCAAACTCGACCACGCATGGTTATGCAGAGTTGTACTGCCCGATGCGTGGATTGCCGACCAGATGTCGATTGCGCTGCTGCGCACACACGCCGACTCGCCGGCCTTCGAGACGTGGCCTACGCCGTGTGTGCCCTGGCGAATCGAGTTTGATCCGACACCGATGAATCTCTCTGCGTGGGATCAGGATGCTGTTGAAGCAACGCCTTGATCGAGTGGGACCGTTTCGAGAATGTCCCGCAGCAGATCATCGCTGCTTACGCCGTCGGCCTGCGCCTCGAAGTTGAGTACAAGCCGATGCCGCATGGCGGGGATGACGACATCCCGCAGATCGTCAACGTTCACGGCATTGCGGCCTGCGCGGAGTGCTGACACCTTGGATGCAAGTGAGAGCGCCTGTCCGGCTCGCGGTGAAGCACCGAGCCTGACATAGCGATCGATCCGAGGGGGTGCAAATTCTCGTCCGGGATGAGTGGCCAGAACGAGACTCGCCATGCTGGTACGCATGCCGTCCGGAATGGATACCGATCGCACTGCTCGCTGATGAGCGAGAATGGAATCGGTATCGAGAACAGGCTGAATTTCGGCGTGCTCGGCAGCGGTCGTCCGCTCAAGAATCTCGCACAATTCCTCGCGGCTGGAGTAGCCCACGATCAACTTGTAGAAGAAGCGATCGAGTTGGGCCTCGGGGAGCGGGTACGTTCCCTCCTGCTCAATCGGGTTTTGTGTCGCCATCACGAGGAAAGGCGGGCCAAGCGGACGGGTTTCGCCGCCAACGGTCACGGCTCGCTCCTGCATGGCTTCAAGCATGGCAGACTGTGTCTTTGGCGTCGCGCGGTTGATTTCGTCTGCGAGCAGAATCTGCGCAAAGACAGGGCCGGGGCGGAACACGAAGCGCCGTCCGTTTTCATCTTCTTCCACGACGGTCGTGCCGGTCACGTCGGCGGGCATCAGATCGGGGGTGAACTGGATCCGCGAGAACTCAAGCGAGAGCGCCTGTGAAAGCGAGCGAACCAGTAGTGTTTTCCCCAAGCCCGGCACGCCTTCAAGAAGCACGTGGCCACCCGCAAAGAGGCTCGTCAACACACCGTCGATGATGTCCTCATGGCCAACGATGGCCTTGGCAAGTTCCGCCTGAAGACGGTCCCAGTCCTGGGTAAAGGTGGTACTCATGGTCGGCAGCCTAGCAGCACGGGGACGTGGAGTCAGAACCGAATGGTGCCCTGAACGCCCAGCACCGGAGCGGGGTCATGATTGCTCACCCAGACATCGTTGCCGGCCGTATTGGTTGTCTTGAGGCGGCCATAGGCGTTGATGCCGATGAAGGCGGTCACGCTGGCCTGCGAGCAGATATCGATTGAAACAAAGAAACTCACTGGCAGGGCCTCGCTCACGCCGGCCACAGGTGCGCCGGCAAGTGCGTTGTCAGAGAGGTGAAATCGCTGATAGTCGAACACGGCTGAAACGCCAAGATCGACCGTGTCGCTCGCGGCGTACACCAGTTCGCCGCCGGTCTGATTGGCCCAACCGGTCGTCAGTCGCGTGGACAATCGAAGGCGATCGGCGATCTTCCACTCAGCCACGATGATCGGATACACCAGAAGATCATCTTCAATCCGGGTCTGCACCCCCACGCCGCCGCCGAGGACCAGATCCTTCGAGAAGGCATAGGCCGCACCGATCGCGCCGCCACCCTCGAAGCCGTCACTGAGCGATCCGCCCTGCTCGGCCGCCCACCGGGCCATGCCACCGCCGAACACTTGCCACTGCTGTGTGGCCTGCCACTGCAATGCCGCATCGAGTTGCGTGGTGTTGATGCTGTTCCACGGCGAGATTATGTTGGTGAAACTGAAGTTGTCCCGCTGCTGACGCGCGCCGAGCAAGAGTTCAAGGTCATCCCGCAGCGGAATCCGACCTCGAAATCGGATGTGTCCACGATCATGCGAGAACCGGCCGGCGGCCGTATCGGTCAAATCGGTCCGCAACTGCCATACCCAACCACCCTCGATCGAGAACTTCGCCGAGTAGTCGTCGGATTGACCAAGCGGCGCAACCTCCTGCTCGGTGGGCGCCGTCACCTCGACCTCATCGGGTGCAGTGAACGACAGTGGTGCTGTCCAGAGGCCGCTCGGGGTCGTGGCCGCGCACGCCATCATCAGTATTTGGCTCGTCAGCATCTCAGAACTCCCGTTTCAGGTCCGCAGCATAGGCGAACGCAGCCCCTCACCGCCAATGGCATCGACAGCCCTCTCGGTGCGGTTTCGGTCGAAATTCAGTCTTCGCTCTTCTCGACCTGCCAGTACTCGAGCTCGACTGGAGCCTGGCGACCGAAGATCGTGACCAACACGCGGACCATGCCCTTGTCCGGCATGACCTCGTCGATGGTGCCTTCGTAGTTTTCGAAGGGACCCTCGTTGATCGTGACATGATCACCGGGAGTGAACTCAAGTTTGACCTCGGGCTCGGCATCGGGCATCTTCGAGTCGAAGAGCATCTTCTCGACCTCTGCCGGTGACATCGGCGTCGGCTTGCCAGCAGTGCCGACAAAGTCGCCCACGCCGGTTGTTTCCTTGATGAGGAAAAAGACATCCTGCGGAATGCGGCCCTTCTCGAGCATCATCTCGACGAAGATGTAGCCGGGGTAGAGTTTGGTCTCGGTGATCTTGTGTTTGCCGCCCTTGAGTGTTCGAGTCTTCTCGGTGGGCATCATGATGCGGCCGATGCGATCGGTCAGACCTTCGATCTCGACCTTCCGCTGCAGCGTGTCACGAACAGATCCTTCCTTGTTCGACGCGACTCGCAGCACGAACCAGTCCATGCCCTGTCGGTACATGGGCATGTCGACGGCGGGATCGAACTCGGCGATCACTTCCTCGACATCCTGATTGCTGGACTCAGCGGCTTCTGGGGCCGGAGCTTCAACTTCCGGAACTTCGGCTTGGGGGACTATGGGCACCGGAACGTGCACTTCGGCAGCAGTCATATCAGCATCCTTGATCTCTTCGTGTTCGGTTGTCATGGTTCCAGCCCCACCAATCTTGTTCTCTTCACCTGCTCAGCCGGTTCGCAGCACGGTCATCCACCGGAAAATGCTCGCAAAGCCCACGTCGAACGCCCAGCAGTACAACGCAATGATGATCGTCAAGCCGATCACGGCGCGGGTTGAGAGTTCCACTTCTCTGCGGCTCGACCAGTTGACCTTCCGCATCTCACCCTCAGTTGCAATCAAAAACTCAACCGTCCTGCGGCGGGTGCCGATGATCATCCATCCGAACCAGGCGAAGACCACCGCCGTGATCAACATCACGACGACGCGAACATAGGTCGGCTCGAATCCGAAGAGCATGACACCCTCCATTTCCTTCCAAAGCCAGACCAGCCCGAGGGCGATGATAGCGCCGAGCCCGTAGGCTGACATCAGCCGCACCCAGTATCCCTGCCCTGCCTTGTAGATCGCAGACATTCTTGATCTCCATTGCCCTGCGGGCTTTCTCGTCCGACAGGTCTGAAACACGCCGGGAGTGACTCGAACACTCAACCTGCGGATTTGGAATCCGCTGCTCTGCCAATTGAGCTACCGGCGTTCGGTCCGCGGACACCGCCGCGGGACGGGGTCACTTCCGCTTGATCTTGTGCAGGGTGTGCTTGCGAAGGCGGGGGCTGTACTTCTTCATACCGGCCTTGACCTTCTCATCGATTCCACCCTTGACCCGAATGCTCGTGCGGTAATTGAGGTCTCCACACTCCGTGCACTGGAGCCACACGTATTCACGATCTGCAGCCTTCTTGGCCATTGTTGTTCCTGCCTTTCCCCGTACCTGTCCCCCCGCTGGCGAGCAGCGGGGGGACGGGCCGGGTGTCAAGCAACCCGAAGGGTCACTCGAGGATCTTGGTCACGACGCCGGAGCCCACCGTACGGCCGCCTTCGCGGACCGCAAAACGGAGACCTTCAACCATGGCGATTTTCTTGCCGAGCGACACCTTCATCTTGATGTTGTCGCCGGGCATGCACATCTCGGCACCCACGAGATCGAGGCCACCGGTCACATCCGTCGTTCGGAAGTAGAACTGCGGCTTGTAACCGGAGAAGAATGGCGTGTGACGGCCACCCTCTTCCTTGGTCAGCACGTAGACCTCCGACTCGAACTCGGTGTGCGGATTGATGCTGCCGGGCTTGGCGAGCACCTGACCACGCTCGACATCATCTTTCTCGATACCACGGAGGAGGCAGCCGACGTTGTCGCCGGCCTGCGCGTCTTCGAGGATCTTGTTGAACATTTCGACACCCGTGCAGGTCGTCTTGGTTGGTTCGTCGGTCAGGCCGACAATCTCGATGGCATCGCCCACGTGGACGGCACCGGTCTCGATACGGCCGGTCACGACCGTGCCGCGACCTTTGATCGAGAACACGTCCTCGACGGCCATGAGGAAGTCCTTGTCGACTTGACGCTCAGGCACCGGGATGTAGGCGTCGAGGGCTTCCATCAGTTCGTCAATGGACTTGCAGGTCTCGTCGTCATTGCCTTCGCTCTCGAGGGCCTTGAGGGCCGACCCACGAATGACCGGGATATCGTCCCCG
>DOVP01000077.1 GCA_003520025.1 Phycisphaerales bacterium | reverse complement strand
CAGCTTCCGCTTTCCGTTGACGGCGGTTGGATTGCCGTCCAGGCGCCGCTTGAGTTGGTGCAGACGCAGCTTGCCGCGACGACCGAGCGATGGAACCTCAATCTTGATCAGGCCATGTCATCCACAGTCTCCGGATGGACCTACATCCCCCTGACACGAATCGCGACGGCGAGCCAGATCGAACGCGTTGTACGCGGCATCTCATCCGGACCGAACGGTCTCTACGCTTCGCCCGCCTTCCTCGGCGGCACAGCGCAGCTTCCTTGGATACCAACGAGTGAGTTGATTGTGCAGTTCGCAGATGGTGCAGATCTCACTGGCTTGAGCATCATCGAACACGATCTCGGTGGATACACGGGCATGCACCGCATTGCAACCGATGCGGACTCCGCCTTCGAGACGCTCGCACTGGTCGAGTCTGTGGCCAGCCGTGATGGTGTTCTTTGGGCGCAGCCCAATGCGATCTGGTGGGCCCAGCACTTCTACACACCCAACGACCCGATGTATTCCAGCCAGTGGGCGCTCAACCAATCCAACGACATGGACATGGATGCGCCAGAGTGCTGGGACATGACCTTTGGCGACAGTTCCATTGTCGTAGCGATACTCGACGATGGCATCGATCAGGACCACCCCGACATCAGCCAGATCCCCGGCGCCGATTTTACCGATGAAGGCACCGGTGGCGATCATACGACCGTGTGCGACGGCCACGGCTCGTGTGTCAGTGGATGCGTTGCAGCCACCATCGACAACAACCTCGGCGTCACGGGCGTTGCGCCCGGTTGCCGCGTCGTGGCGGCTCGCATCTTCAATGCAATCGACTTCTTCGGATTCTGCTTGGGGTTCATCGAGACAACCGATGCGTGGATCGTCAACGGCATTTCGTGGGCGGCGAACAACGGCGCTCGCGTGACGAATTCCAGTTGGGGCGGTGGATCTCCCTCATCCTCGGTGACCACGGCTTTCAATCAGACCCGCGCTGCAGGCGTAGTGCATTTCGGAGCTGCCGGTAACGACAGCTCCTCCAACATCAGTTACCCGGCGAGCCTTGCATCGCTCTACGCGATATCCGCCATCAACAGCAGCGGTAATTTGGCATCCTTCAGTACCTACGGCAATGGGCTTGCTTTCAGCGCCCCCGGCGAGGGAATCCTGACGACGGACTGGGTTGGGTCGGGCGGCTTTGACGGCGGCAACTACGTCACCATCGATGGAACGAGTTTTGCCTCGCCTTATGCTGCTGGCGTTGCAGCCTTGGTGCTCTCCGCCGACGCGTCGCTGACACCTGATGAGGTGGGTGACATCATGGCGGTCAGCGCGATGGATCGCGGCGCTTCAGGCTATGACACCAGTTATGGCTACGGTGTCGTCAACGCAGCGGGTGCGGTGGCCGAGGTGGATCCGGCCGAAGACTGCCAAGGCGATGTGGACGGCGATGGATCCGTTGGCACCAATGACTTGCTGGCGGTCATCGCTGCATGGGGTGCTTGCAGCGGTTGTCCCGCCGATATCAATGACGACGGCTGGGTCGGCACAGACGATATCCTTGGCGTCATTGCAGCATGGGGTTCGTGTCCCTGATCGTCTTTGGGCGTCCCTTTGCGTGTGGTGAGGAACGCGGAGTATGGACGCCTTTACCGTTTTGACGCTGGTGGTCGGGTTCACCGCCATCGCTGCGTGGGCCAACGACCGACTTTTTCGTCTTCCGAGCGCGATCGGTGTGATGTTGGCGGGGCTGCTGGTGGCCGGGGGACTATTGGTAGCGACGGGGATCGGCTGGATCGACGATGCCCGGGCGATTGCGATCGTCAAATCATTGCACATTGACACGCTGCTGATCGCAGGTCATGGCAGTGGCGTGGCCGGGCAGGGCATATTGCTTGGCGTGCTGCTCTTTGCCTCGGCGCTTCGAATCGAGCCGGCGAGTATGACACGGCGGTTCGGATTTGTTGCGTGGTTGGCAACTGTTGGAGTGGTGCTGACAGCGATCGGCACAGCACTGGGATTCAAAGGGCTGCTTTCACTGGTAGGTGACCCATCGAACTTTCTGTATCTCATGCTGTTTGGTGCCATCCTCGCGCCGACCGATCCGGTGGCCGCCATCAGTCTGCTCCGCCAAACCTCGGCGCCGACACGGGTGCGAGAGATTATTGCGGGTGAGGCGCTGTTCAACGACGGCGTCTCGATCGTGTTATTCCTCTTCCTGCTGGCGATGATCACCGGCAAATCGGATACGCCCTTTGCGGATCGGTGGGTACTCGGCTTCATCGTGGAAACTGGTGGCGCGGTGGTGGTCGGGCTTGTGATGGGGGGGATCGGGTTGCTGCTGATCCGATCGGCGAGCCAAGCATCGGTCGTCGTGCTGGTGACGATGGCGGTGGTACTCGTCATCGGCGTCTTGGTGCCGCTGCTCCATGTGTCCTGTCCGGTCACTTCGGTTGTCGCCGGATTGGTCATCGGTCGCGCAGCCGTGCTGCGGGACCGCGATGAGGGGGCGGCGATCAGCTTCTGGGGGTTGGTAGAACAGATCCTGACCGCCATACTCTTCTTGATGATCGGTCTGGAACTGCTGACTGTCGAGTTGTCTTGGAGCTCGGTGCTCTGGAGCCTGTCCATCATCCCCATTCTGTTGGCAACCCGCTTCGTGGCCCTGGTCATTCCTTGGGCAGTCGTTCGGGCCATGGGGAGAACGACGATGTCGATCGAGGAGGTTGGTTTGATGACGTGGTGTGGTCTGCGTGGTGGTGTCTCGATTGCCATGGCCATCGCGCTGCCGTTAACGATCATAGCTGAGGATGGCCAGCCACTTCGTTCCCATGCGATGGTCGCGACCATCATCGTAGTGATCTCGACGATTCTGATACAAGGTCTGACTGTGGAACGCATGGCCCGAATCGTGCAGCGGCGGACCGACCGCCGCGCCGCCAAGTTGGCATCTACGGCGTAGAATCGCAATTCATGGAATTGCCAGTGATCCCTGATAGCGGTCGGATGTCACAGGCCGATATCGACGAACTCGCCGCACGCTTCTCGGGCGAGATCCGATTCGGTCAACACGACCGCATGTTGTATGCGACCGATGCGAGCATGTATCAGGTCGAGCCGCTTGGTGTGGTCCTGCCGCGAAACATTGACGACATTACGACGATTGTTCAGTGGTGCAGCGAGCGGGGATTGCCGGTCCTTCCAAGGGGTGGCGGCACGTCGCTTGCGGGGCAGACGGTCAATACGGCCATGGTGGTCGATTGCTCGGCGCATCTGCGCAAGATCGGCGAGGTGAATGTCGCCGCTCGCCGTGTGTATGTTGAGCCGGGAGTTGTACTCGATGACTTGCAGTGCGCTGCCGCCGCGTACGGGCTTCGGTTTGGACCGGAGGTCTCGACGTCGACCCATGCCACGCTCGGTGGCATGATTTCGAACCGATCGGCAGGTCTGCATTCGCTCAAGTGGGGAATGACCGACGCTCATGTGGCCGGTGTGGATGTGGTGCTTGCAGACGGGCGATGTGTTCGTTTGGAACGTGGGGCTGCCGAGCGGGATCCGATTGTGGCTGACCTCACCGCGAAGGTGGCGGATGTGGTGCTGCCGCTTGCAGACCAGATCGACGCGCGGTATCCCAAACTTCGCCGCAACGTCGGTGGTTATGCGCTCGACCGCATTCTGGACGATCTGCGGCGGTGCGAGGCGGGACGCTTCGATCAGGTCGATCTGTCCGGTCTCATTGCCGGATCCGAGGGGACACTCGGGTTTCTGGTTGGAGCCGAGTTGAAGCTGGTACCGAATCCAGCACACATCGGACTCTCCATACTCGCCTTTGAGGATGTGTCTTCGGCGTTGTGGGCATTGAGCGATATTTTAAAATCCAATCCCTCTGCGGTCGAACTGTTGGATGGCACGGTGCTGTCAGCAGCCAGATCGCATGAAACCTATCGACATTTGGCAGATCTGCTGCCATCGCAAAATGGTGTTCCAGCCGATGTGGTGCTCTATGTGGATTGGTTTGCAGATGACGAGGCAACGCTTGAGCAGATGATGTCCGGCTTGGAAGCCAGCCTTCCAGAGATTGCCATACGCCGCTGCATGGATGCGGGCGAGCAAGCGGATCTATGGAGACTTCGAAAGGTCGGCCTCGGGCTTATCCTCACTGGCGATGCGTGCGGTCAAGCCGTCGGCGGGCTCGAAGACTGCGCCGTGCCGCCCGAACATCTTGCCGAGTTCCAGCACGATTTTGAGTCAATGCTCGCTGCGCACGGACTTCACGCCACTTGGTATGCGCATGCGAGCGTCGGATTGCTGCATGTTCGTCCCCGCATCGACTTGCGGCAGGCGGCTGGCCGCGATTTGCTGAAGCGCCTGGCAACTGAGGCCACGCCGCTTGTGCAGCGGTATGGCGGCACCGTGAGTGGCGAGCACGGCGATGGCCGTATTCGTGCCGCCATGATGCACGAGTTCTATGGGCCGCAATTGGTGAAGGCTTTCCGTGATATCAAACAGATCTTCGATCCGAATGGGCGTTTCAATCCCGGCATCATCACGACCGATCCGGGAATGATGGAGCACTTGCGCATTGCGGAGGAGGTGTCAACAGAAGTTCCGACCTGGTTTCATTGGGAGCCATCTCTGGACAGTGCAGCGTCGGCTTGCAACGGCAACGCCCTGTGCCGCCGAACGAGCGGTGGTGCCATGTGTCCGTCGTATCGGGCGACGTTGGATGAGCGTCATGCCACACGCGGACGGGGCAACGCCCTTCGACTTGCGATCACCGGGCAATTCGGCCCAGAGCGTTGGACGGATCCGGACACCCACGCAACACTCGATCTGTGTCTTGGGTGCAAGGCCTGCAGGTACGAATGTCCCGCTTCGGTAGACGTGGCGAAACTGAAGGCCGAGTACCTCGCCCAGTCCATGAAGGCGGGGCGGGGACCGACACTGCGAACTCGACTCAAGGGCAATGTGCGGCGAATGAATCGGATTGGTTCGGCATTGCATCCCGTTTCGACATGGTTGATGCAGCGCGGACCAACGGCATGGATGATCAAACGCATGATGGGTATAGCGGATTCCAGAACACTCCCCGGGTTCAGCCGCTCGCTCATCGGGTGGCATGCCAGGCGTGAAGTGTCAAGTGAGCAGCCGGTGGTGTTGTTGTATCCGGACTGCTTCACGACGTGGAGCGAGTCTTCGGTGGGTCATGATGCCATTTTTCTGCTTGAGGCCTTCGGCTATCGCGTGGTCATTCCCGACGTCGGATGTTGCGGCCGGACGCAGATCAGCGCAGGCCTGCTCGATGATGCAGCGCGGATCATCGGCCAATCCGCCACCTCGCTCGCAGCCGCGATTGAGCAGTATGATGCGGTCGCAGTCGTGGCAGTCGAGCCGAGTTGCGCTACGGCGATGCAGCAGGAGTGGATGGAACTTCGGACAGAGGTTCCGCCTGCTCGAATGGAAGGCATCTCGACCATGATCGATACGGTCGAGGGGTTCATCGCTTCGCAGTGGGAGTCCCATCCGAAGCGGCCCGACTTCGAGGTGCGTTCTGATCATCTTCCGATTCACCAGCACTGTCATCAGAAACACCGCGGCGAGTTGACGGAGTCATTCCTGCGGCGGTGCGGATGGCCCGGGGCGGCGCTCCTCGATACGGGCTGCTGCGGCATGGCGGGTGCGTTTGGGTATGAACGTCGGCACGAGGCTTTGTCCCGTGACATTGCCGAACAATCACTTGCCCCGCTTCGTGGCCACAGCGGCCCCGTGGCAGCGGGAGGGACATCCTGTCGCCATCAGGCTGCCGACACACTGCAACTCAAGCCAGTTCACCCCGTATCGCTGGCCGCGTCGGCTTTGGCGGGCTACCCTGCCTCCTGATGGCATGCGCCGGGAGGTTCACGATGAAGCCACGGTATGGATTGTTCTTGGCGGCGGTGATGGTTGGCGGTTTGGTGTCGTGCTCGAACGTGCCAGGGACAGGTCGAGAGCGGCTGAACTTCATGCCGGACGCTCAGATGAACCGCCTCGGCGGCGAGGCTTTCGACCAGTTGTTGGCCGAGCGGCACGTTATGCCGGTCGGCGCCGACGTTCGGCGAGTGCAACGTATCGGTCGCCGGATCGTTCAATCGGCCCAGGCGCTGTATCCGGATGGCGGCCTTCCGAACGAATGGGAAATTGTGTTGATCATGGACGACACGCCCAACGCCTTCGCCCTACCTGGCGGACGGATCGGCGTACATACCGGCATGGTCGATCTCGCTGGCAATGACGATGCACTCGCCATCGTGGTGGGACATGAAGTCGGGCATGTACTTGCCGAGCATTCGGCCGAGCGGATGAGTCACCAAGTGCTGCTCGTGGGCGGCTTGGCTCTCGGGTCGGCGGCGCTCAAGGATCAGGACGAGCAGACACAGCGGCAGGTGCTGGCCGTGATGGGCGCCGGTGCTTCGCTCGGTGTGATGTTGCCCTACAGCAGGCTGCACGAGTCCGAGGCGGACGAACTCGGATTGATGATTGCCGCAAATGCCGGGTATGACCCGCGGGAAGCGGTTGGACTGTGGCGGCGGATGGAGAAGCAGGGCGAGGGCCGATTGGAGTTCCTGTCCACGCATCCAGTCCCGCAGACACGGATCGATGACTTCCGAGCCATCATGCCCCGGGCGATGATGCTCTATCGGCGTGCGGGAGGGAAGTGAGGCCTACTTGGCCTCGATCCGGACAAGATCCTCGGGCGTGTGTGTGCCACCGAAGTTCACCAACGCAACACCCGCGATGATGAACATGATGCCGACGATCTTGATCCACGGCATGGTGTCATTGAAGAGCCAGACTCCGATGATTGCGACAGCAGCGGTACCGACTCCGGCCCAAATGGCGTAGACCACGCCGATCTGAAGATACTCCAGCGACTTGATCATGGCGAGGAAGCAAAGGATGTAGAAGATCGCCATCAGGACCGATGGCCAGAAGCGGGTCAGGCTTTCAGAAAGTTTCATGCAGGTGGCAGCAGCAACCTCAAAGGCGATTGCCAGCGTCAGAAATACCCAACCGATCATGGTGCGACGTCTCCGCTGTGATGGGTGGCGATGGTACCGCCCTTCAATCGATCAGGCGTCGCCTGGTGGCGGAGGTTGGTTGCCGGGTGGCGATCCACCCGATCCATGTGGGCCACCACGGGGAGGCGGTCCGCCGGGTCTTCGGTGGTCTCGCCGTCGGCGATGATCGTCGCGGAATTCGTCGGGGGGTGTGAATCCTTGCTCAAGGAGCCAGGCCCGCAAGGCTTCCTGCTCTTCGGCATCGAGGTGGCCGTCTTGATTCTCATCGAACTTGTGGCGCATCTCGGCTTGCCAATTGACGTGGCGCTGCCGGCGGGTCTCGACTGAGCGACGCGCCTCAGCACGTTCTTCGTCATCAAGTATGCCATCCCCGTCGGAATCGAATCGCTCGACGATGTGGGGCGGCTCCGCTGGGCGATCGGAGTGCATGTGCTTGGGGTGCATGCGCCTGCCGAGGCCATGTCGCTGCTCGGGAGTGAGCAGATCCACGAAGTGTCCAAAGTGTTGCTGGGCCGCTTGGCGCCGCTGAGCAATCAGATCGGATTCACGTTCCATCAGTTCGCGGAGCGTCGTGGCGTCTGGCGCATCAGAAGCCATCTCGATGCCGATGGCTTCGTGGACTTCATGCAACTCCTCGCGAATGAGGGCGGTGTCTTCTCGAAAGGACTTTCGCAACTCGGCGAGACGATCGGCCTGTTGCGTATCGAGACTGAGTTCGTTTGCAACCTGTGTGATGGCCGCAACAGGATCGCCCCGCCGCTGGTGACGAAGGGCACCAGCAACAAAGAAGATATTGAAGATGATCGAAAGTCCGAGCAAGGCCATGAGGATGCGAGTTTTCATTGCTGCGCCTCCTTACCCGAACCGGCGTAGGCCAGGAAGGACGCATTGTCTTCAGAACCAGTGTCGCTGAGACCAAAGGTGGCATAGGCGAGCGTGTCTTGCTGAAGGGACCGTTCGCTTTCGCTCGCCGCGCCGAGTTGCCATCCACCAAAGGCCAGCAGCACGGCGGCGGCTGCGGCGGCGGCCCACATGCCGATGCGGCCGATGATCGCGGGCTGGGTGGGCATCAAGTGACCAATCTGTCGGCGAAGTTCCAAACTGGCGGCGTCGGCCTGCGGCGGGCCGGACAGCCGCAGGTCGATCACGGCGCGGCGGAGTTGTGGGTCGCTCGCGAGCAGTGCTTCGACGGGCTCGTGCTCACTGGAACATTGGCTTTCAGCCCAGGCGGCCACGTCTTGTTCGGACACGTTTGGGGCGTGTTCCGACCACTGCCATCCTGCTCGCAGGCGGCGTTCAAGGTCTTCGAATTCGTGGTGTGGTGAAGTCATATGCGGTCCTCGGACTGTACGTCTGGTTGGCAGGGGGTATCCCCCCCCGATTCACTCTTGAAATAGGCTCTGAGGCGTTCCATGGCCTTGTGTTTGGTGCTTCGAATGGTCTGTGGATTGACGTTGAGGGCCTCGGCGACCTCGGTGACATCCATGTCATCCTCAAAGAGCATGGTCAGAACCAGCCGCTGTCTGGCAGTCAGGAGGTGGGTGGGGATGACTGGCCCGATTGGGGCGACCTGTTCCTGAGGCGACACCGCCCCGGAAGCATCGTCCATTGGGCGGGTATCCAGTGTTCGCCGTCGAAGCGAGTCGATGGCCACACTGCGGGCGATGAGGGTGATCCAGGTCGATATTCCAGATTTGGCGGGGTCATAATTGCGGAGCAATCGACAATCGTTGCGAAGCAATTTGATGTAGACCGCCTGCACCAGGTCGTCGATTTCATCGCCGTAGGGCGTCTTTCCACTCGGACAGACTCGCCGGATGGAGGCGATGACCAGTCGGATGGTCTGGTCGGTGAAGTCTTGCCAAGCATTGGCATCTCCACGGAT
>DOVP01000118.1 GCA_003520025.1 Phycisphaerales bacterium | reverse complement strand
TCTTCCACAGTGACCTCACCGCTGCCGTCAAGATCGCCTGCGCAGGGGGCCGGGCAGGATTCGCAGGTCGTGCCGTTGCCGAGCCAGATGCCACCGAAGTTCGTGCAAGAAGATTCCGTGACCACATCGCAGCCCGAAGAGACGCAGCAAGCGCCTTCAAGGTTGTCGCAGGGGTAGGCATTGAAGGAGGCGAGTGGTGGATCGCCACCATCCTGTGTCAGAAAGAGCACCCGGTCCAGTTCATCCGCGCCGAATGCGCCGCATGCGTCGTTCCCGACCAATGCGATGCCTTCGAGATTCCCAGACGGCATGTCGCTGTCGTAGAGTTCGATGGTGTCGATTGTGCCGATCTGCTCTTCGGAAGCGAGCGTTGACACTTCCAGCGAGTTGACATTGGCGGGGTTGTGCCAGAGATACATCAGCCCGCTGGAGCGGTCGAAGTGGAGCCCGGCAATTTCACTGGCCGCCGTGAGAAACGATCCGTGGTTGATGAAATTGTCCGAGACATCTGGATTCAAGTCGAACACGTGCAATCGCCCCTCGATCTGGTGTCCTACGAACATGAGACCGCCCATGCCATTGGTGCTGCCCGCAAAGGCACTGCCGTCGGGGAAGCGGAAGCCAGCGGCAAGCAAGTCGGCATCGGGAACGAACTCCAGTGCCTCGGCACCCGCGCCGCCGCTCTCGCCCGGAAGTTCGTGCCCGTTGTTCGGCGTCGTGAGTTCCCAGGAACGCAGCACCGACGGCGTTCCATCCAGATCGTTGACTCGCGAAATGCGACCGTCATTTTCGTCCAGAGTGTATAACTCGTTTGCGGCGGCATGATCTACCTGCGTGCAGGCTTCGATATCGGAACCGATCTCGGCCGGCAGACCGAGCGTTCGCAGGAGTTCAAAGCCCATGGACTCGGCGTCATAGGCAAATTCCCAGACCGTGCGATTCTGCCGAACAACCCAAAGTGATTGGCTGTTCGCATTCCACGTCGCCCCGCTGAGATCGCTCGAGGCGCCGCTGATATCGATTTCGCTCCCGGGTCCGCCGGGCCAGGGAGATGCGATCGCGACACTCGTCATCGCGGCGATGCATATCAAAGCAGAGGGTGTGGACATTCCCTAATTGTGACATTTTCGCGGCCCGACAAGCCATCTTTCTGTCCGACTCACGGCACTTTGCAGGCGATCGGCGGTGTAGACCCCATTACGACGGGCCGAGCGAGGGAAATGGCGTGCCGATGCGTATGGTTTGGCAGATCCCGGCCGCTGGTGTGAGTTTGTCGTGGGTGTTCGGCGCTCTGTGGTGCCTGATCTCAACGGGTCGCGGCAGGTTCTTGTGGGGGCGTCTTCTTCTTTGTAGTTGGTGTCGACCTGCCCTGCGCGAGCACAATCCGCTGGACTTCGATGACTGGAATCTCCTTGGTGGCGGCCCGGGTCGGACGACTCCAGATTGCCCGCGCCATCAGGGCGGTGATGGCTGCCAGGAACACGGCCGTCGCGATACCGGTCGAGGCGAAGATCGTGGGGTTTGCGGTGGCGACCCAGTCCGGGACTGGCATCCGCTGGTACCGCGTGAAGCCGACGGCACATCCGGCGATCGTGAGCCACAGCACGAGCGTTGCAGCGGAGATGTTGAAGCCGATCCCGACGCGGCGAAGTGCTGGCGTCTCTCTTGTACGTTCAGCGAGGATCCACGCCGCCGCCGCCAGCAGGATCATGGTGTCGATGCCGATCTCGGTCCCCATGGCGTGTCCGGCGACCGCATACGTGCCGTGCAGAATCGAGTTGATGGGGGGAATCGAGAGCAGAATCGCAGTAAACAGCATGGCGAAGATCCACCACCGCGCGGCGGCAAGGAAGAACGAAGCCGCAGCCTGTTGCGTGGTTCGTCGCTTTACCGCCTTGGCGATGTCCCAGATCACTCGAGCGAGGATGACGATCTCGCTCATGCTGACGAGAAAGCTGATCCAGTTGATCCACGCGCTCTGGGGCAGGTGATAGGTGTGGTGCCCGAAGTTGACAAAAGAGTTCAGCAGTCCGATGCCGAAGAGCGCATAAGCCAATTTGGAGTGGGCGTACCGGTCGTCACCGATCATTTTCGAGGCGATGTAGTACAGACACCCATAGACAAGCAGGTTGAAACTACCCACGAGCGTTCCGGTCGCCTTCCATTGGATGCGCATGTCGACAATCGGGTCATCGCTTACGCCAGGAAGCAGCCACGCATGCTGCTCGGCGAAGGTGTAGATGAACAACAGAATTCCGACACCCCACATTGTGACGTACACCGGCTTTTGAAAAAAGCCACGCCCGGTCAGGCTGAAGAACGTCCATGCGAACAGAAGCCAACCAGTCATGATGACGACGGAGAAGAGCGGATGGAATCCGATGTACTCGCGGCCCGACGTGATGCCCCCGAGCAGGGTGGCGAGGATGCCGACGCCAGCGAGCCCCCAGAGCACGACCTGTGCCCGCAGTCGCCACTGCTCGCCTGTTGTGGCGGGCGGCGCTTCATCCTGCAAGTATCGATAGATCACGGTGATCGCCGCGAGGAAGATCCACGCGGAAGCGAAGATGGTGTGAATGGGGCGGACAGCCGCGAAGTCGAGCCCTGATCCAGCGAGTGTTCCGCTGAGCCCAGGGAAATAATGCAGCACACTCAGCAGCCCGCCCAAGAGCACGACAGCCAATGCAATGAGCCCGCCCCGGAGAAAGATCTCCGTGGCGTGTTGGCGGGTGGTTCGTGTCATGGCCCGAATTCCCACCACGGTGTTTCGGACCATCGAATTGGAATCGCATCGAATGTATCTCGCAGCGTGGTGCGATGCTCATGCAGCCAGAGAAGGAAAACGTGAATTTCCTCTCGCTCCAGTTGCGTCATGCGTTGCGGAGGCATCTTTGGAGGTCGTCCCTCCGTCAGTACTTGCATGATGTCTTCCCGGCTGAGCCGTCCGCAGGTGTCAAGCAAATCGGCTGCGTCAATGGCCTGCTGAGTGCTTGAGAAGTGGCAACCCAAGCAGCCCCTGGCGGCGAATCGCTGGTAGCCCACCTCCACCTTCGGATCATCACACCGGCGGAGTACTTTGACGATGACGCTATGCATGCCGGACTCATCCTGTGGCGCCAACGCCTGCCCGTGCCCGCTGTCATTCATGGCCGACAGGAAAGCCGTGACGGCGGCAATGTGATCGTGGTCGAATTCAAAGGCCGGCATCTGGGCCGAGCCCTCCAAGAGAATCTGTTCGATGCGATCTGGTCCGACTCGCGCACTGACATTGGTCAGATCCGGTCCAAGGAAGCCACCGAATCCATAGAGTTGGTGGCAGGCCTGACAGTTGTGCGCATGCCACAGAAGACGGCCCTCTTGGGCCTGCGGCGAAAGTGGTGTCGATGGGGACGTATCGCTGTAGACCAGCGCGGTCTGAATGGCGAAACAGGCCACCAGAAAGGCCAGAAGCGCAATCTTGCTTCCCGCGTCACATCGCGAGGACCAAGATGAGTGATCTTGGGTTGCGTTCTCCTCCACCATGCATCCACGATAGCCGACATGGCTCTTTGGGCCAAGATGAGTTTATTCATTACGTGGACGCTGGCCGAATGGAGGTTTCTACGCCCCCAGTACCCCCAGGAGATTGTACTTATGGTGGCTGCTCAGGGGATGCGTAATTGGTTGGGGGGGGGTCCGGCTGGCCGGGGCCCAAGGGAGACAGATCAGTGAATCGATCAACAATGATCGTACGCCACCGATCGACGGGGTCATGGCAGACCTGACGAATTGGTGCAGCATTTCGGCAGCAGTTGACGGAAGGAGTTTGAAATCGTCGTAGCGTGCCTGCATGCGGCGGGAGGTGGTTGGAACCGTCACCCGGGACGCATCTCATACTTGGAGGGCGCGACGATGATGCGAGCAGTGGCAATATGTGTTGTGGGTGTGTGCCTCGGCATGGCCAGTGGCGATGTCCAGGCGGGACAAGGAGTGGAATCAGGGGGCCTCGCTCCGGCGATGGGATGTTGTTTTTCAAAAAATGGCGTGAACTACAACGCCTGCGTGATGCCGCCGATGGTGTGCCCGAACGGCGCGTTTACCGAGGTTGGCGTTTGCGCTGCGGGACGGGCGACCCAAGGATGCCCGGGCACCACGCAGGACCGCGCGGTATGGACCGGTCAGTACACCGGTCTGCGTCTCGCGGGGCTCTCATGCGGCGACATGGGGCAGTTCTATACCACCATGCGGTGTCGGTGCAGCGGAAACATATTCGGCTGGTGTACAGGTCCCTGTACACCAACAGGCGGCGTGGCCGATGCGGTCGTGCCGTGCCCAGGCACCGTGATGATGCTCGTTCGCTGCGAGGACGAGGGATGATCGCAACAGCCGCTGCGAGCATGGCACTCCTCTTCTCGGTGCCGGCGAATGGGGGGTTCGCTGGCGCTGAGGAGGTGCGCCCAGGCGCATGTGTGCGTGTGTCTCTTGAATTACTTGAGGCTCGGGCGCTGCGAGAGGTGGTGATTCCCATGTACAGCGTGCTCGATCACGCATGGTCGATGCCCAAGGTCGATGTCACCTGCCCAGCGTGTGTCGAAGTCGTCTCGGCCCCCCGGAAGTTGCTTCCCAACGAATGTGGGGAACTCGTGCTGCGGATCACGCCATCGAGTACGCCAGGCCCGCATCGGTGGGGAGTGATGCTGCATGGAGGGGGTGAACTCCCGCTTCGGATCGATGTGACGGGCGTGATTGCCGGGCTGGCGGTGGCGCCGGATCGCGCAGCGTTTGGTGTATGTCCACTCGGCGCATCGCCGGAGATCGTCGCCGAATTGACGTGGCATGGAAGGGGCAAAATGGAATCAGCACAGGTGATGTCGGACGATGACACCGTACACGCAAGCATCGAACCACTTGCGACAGCGTCCACTGCGAGTGTCCACCTCGTGCTCGATGGAGATGTCCGGCGCGCAAGGCATCTCGGCGGCCACGTGCAAGTGGTTGCGACGATTCGGATGCCGGACGGATCACATCATGTGGTTCGCGACGACTTGCTCATCAGTGGTCGCGTCGTGGATCCAGCAATTCAACTCAGGCCGGCATCCGTGTTCCTCGGGAGCGTGAGTGAAGGTCAATCGGTGGAGTCAAAGGTGAAAGTACTTGCGGTCCCAGACGGCATCGTATCGCTCCGACCGGACATGCCGGGCCTGCATGCCCACATGGCGAGTTCCGGAGGTGCGATTCACGTGCGATATGAACCACTTCCGGGGGCCGAGGTGGGAGGCGTGCAGCGTGGCTTGATTCGTCTTGGGCTTGGCGATCCCTGGATGGAACGTGCCCAAATTCCAGTCACGGTGTATGTCGGCAGGAAGCGAGCGGAATGATCATCAGCATGTGCGTGGTATTGGTGGGGGTGTTGTTGGAGCCGAGTGGTGTGGATCTGATGCAGCCGGTTCTTGCCAGCATGAGATCTGCTGAATCACCGTGGACAAGTCGCGAACTCATGGCGGCGGTTCGCGGCCTGCGGGTGGATCGGGGGGAGTCCGCACTGCTGGCGCCAAGGATTGTCGCTGCGTGGGACGCCCATCGCCCCCGCCCCCCGATTGAAGCGGACGAACTCGCCGCGGTATTCGAGTCAAAGCGGGATTCCATCGATGCCGTTGAGATCGAGTACCGAGTGACGTTGGTACGAAGGCATGCCGATGGGTCACGGTCCATGGAGCCGATTGTGTGGTGGGTGCACTGGGCGCAGGACGAATACGCAATGCATCGATCGGTAGCCTCCACGCAGGCGGGTTTGTTCGATCCACGCGGCGACGCATCGGCCATGGCGTGGCGAACCGATGGTCAACGACTTTGGTTTTCGCGAGCTGGCGATCTGCTGCGAGAAATCGATCCTGCCGGGCTCTCGATGGTCGGTATGGAAGATTCCTGGCTCGGCGCAGGCGGCTGCATCGGGCGGCGATCCGAAGGCACTGCCCGCGCAGCCGAGCACGATCTGGCTGCATTGCTCGTCGAGGCGGCCGATGGCACGGCCATCGTCGAGTCCGAGTTGGCACCTATTGAGGGTACGCCTGCCGTTGTGTTGCGGCTGGGATGGACATCGCCCTGCTGGATCTACCTCGATCCAGCTCGCGGTTTCGCGCCGCTGCGGATCGATCGTTGGCTCGATGACGCGGATGGTGTCGTGCTTGCTCGAAGCGACATGCATGCGTTCCGCCCGATAGCGGGGGGACTGTGGCTGCCCGAGCGAATCAGGCTTCGGCAGTACCGGATGCCGCTGGGAACAGTCGCGGAAACGGGTGGAGATCCCGAAGGGGCACCGTATTTCGACCTCTCGATGGAGGTGTCCACACTGTCGCTGCACATGCCGATCAAGTGGGGTGAGGTTGCACCTCGATGGGATCGGGAACCCGGGTAGATGACCTCTGTAATCGCGCTCGATCTTGCCTCGATTGGGGCCTTGGAGTACCCTCTTCCGCTCTCATCAGGGCGTGTACCCAAGTGGCCAAAGGGGACAGGCTGTAAACCTGTTGGCGTTCGCCTTCGGAGGTTCGAATCCTCCCGCGCCCATTCCTGAGAGCCCGCCTTGGCGAGCTCACGTTTTTGCACCTCGGGGTGTAGCTCAGCTTGGTAGAGCGCGTCGTTCGGGACGACGAGGTCGCAGGTTCGAATCCTGTCACCCCGA
>DOVP01000190.1 GCA_003520025.1 Phycisphaerales bacterium | reverse complement strand
CCTCGTCAACTCCAGAGAGGTTTGCCAACGTGATCTGGCCGATCTGCGGAAGGGAGAGGTCGAGTGTCTTGCACAATGCCTCAAGGTGGCCGTTTAGTTCGATGATCGCAACCGCCCCGGGCGACTCGGCGGTCAGCAGCCGGGCAGTCGGAGTCTTCAATCGCCGGTCTCGTCGCCACTTGTTGCCGCCATGGCATGCCTCGCCGCAACCGCGATGCCCTGCAGCGTCAGGTCTGGAACGATGCGGTCGATCAGTTCATCACCACGAAACAGTGTTTCTGCATCGCCACCCGTGGCGACGACGGTCGGATATGCCCCGTAATGATCGGCATAGTGTTCGGCAAGAATCCGAACGAGCCCCTGGATGCCGAAGTGCACGCCCTTGAGCATGGCCTGCGCCGTGCTGCGGCCGAAGGCCTCGGCTTCTGGAACTGTAAATTCCAGATCGGGCAGCGCCTCGGTGTACTCGTGCAGAGAGCGAAGTTGCATCCGACCGCCTGGCGCAATGGCGCCGCCATGGAAGATGCCTTCACCATCCACGAAGTCCACAGTCACCGCAGTCCCTGCGTCAACCACGATGCAGGCCTGCTTGAGCACGTCAAACGCGGCTGCCGCATTGAGCAGCCGGTCCACTCCTGTGATGGTCTCAGGTGCCAGATCACACTGAACGGGAATGGGTAGGTCCCCCCCAACGCGATAGACCTCTTCGGACAACTGATCGGCGAGGGCTGAGGCGAGTTGATCTGCAAAGCCATCATTGACCGACGCCATGACAATCGGCCGCGGGTTGGCCTCTGGCAGCGACTCTCGTTGGCTGAGCACCGCCTGTGTCACTGCCCCGAGATCGCCGTTACTCAGCGAAATCGGATCAGAGACGCTCGTGCCCTGAACCGCGGCTACCCGAGTTCGGCTGTTTCCGACGTCAATTGCGATGAGTTGAAGGTCTGCCATGCCGGAGATTGTAGTCGGACGGGTATCCTTGCCGCCATGACCGCCGCAGACACAGCCACCTTGATCGACGGACGCGCTCTGGCCAGCAAGGTCAAGGAGACACTTGCTACTCGTATCGGAGAACTTCGGAACGAGGGGCGATCGGTCCGACTCGACGTGGTGCTCGCCGATGAGAATCCCGCCGGTTCGGTCTATGCGCGAAATCAGGCCAAGATGTGCGAGGAACTCGATATCGAATACCGGTTGCATGCGATCACTTCCGATGCGGAGTTTGATGTGATCGCCAGCACGATCAATCGGCTCAATCAGGACGATTGTGTGACCGCCATCATGGTGCAGCTTCCGCTTCCAGACGGCGTAGACACCCATCGAATTCAGTCATTGATCGCGGTTGAGAAGGATGTCGAGGGAGTCAATCCAGCCAACATCGGCGGTGTGCTGTATGGACGCCGCGCGTTGGCGCCATGTACGGCGTTGGCCACGATGCAATTGATAGAGTCCACTGGCATCCAACTCGCGGGTGCCCAAGTCGTCTGCGTGGGCGCGAGCACCATTGTTGGGCGGCCAGTTGCCGCTTTGCTGATGGAAGCGGAGGCGACGGTTGTTTCAACAAACATTCATACACGCAATCTTGCCGAGCACACCCGCCGCGCCGACGTGGTTATTTCCGCGGCTGGGGTTCCGGGCCTGGTCACCGGAGACATGATCAAGTCGGGTGCTACCGTCATCGACGTGGGCATCAACCGTATTACCGACTCTGAGACCGGCAAGCAACGCACCGTCGGCGACATCGATGTTGAGTCGGTCTTGTCCGTTGCCGGCTACCTAAGCCCTGTTCCGGGAGGAGTGGGTCCGATGACGGTCGCGATGCTTCTCCGTAATACGGTGGCGGCAGCCTGCTGACCGTCAGATACGCTCTTGTGGACTATTAAGGCAACTGGTGGCGGGGGGACCATTCCTTTTTTGGGAATTCTCACACACGGGCAGCGCCGCTCCATAGGTGGGCTGCCGACCGTTGCGTTGGCACTTTAGGAGCTTACCCCCAGTGCCCATTATTGGAAATAATCGACTGACTATCGCCGCCCTGAGCTTTGGGATCTCATGTACGCCTGCAATGGCAGAGTGGCCCGGTGACCCACCGTGGCAGCCAGGGGACTTCGTAGAGTGGAATCCAGAGGACTGGGGTTTTTTTCTACCCGCGACGCTCGAAGTGCCAAGCGAGTACGACACTATTCAGGAGGCTGTGGACGCAGCGGAGGACGGCGATACAGTGCTGATTGCGGAGGGCACCTACTACGAGAACGTGACAATCGCGGACAAAGCTATTTCGATTAAGGGCGACGGGCTGGTGGAACTGTGGTGGGCTGATGACACTGCGATTATCGAGGTGAACTCGACGCCCGACGACCAGTGGGTCAATTTAGAAGGCCTCACGTTCCACTCCATCGTTACGATCAACTTGCCTGAAGAATTGGGTGGCGCGTCCTTTGAGTATTGGGGGTCTGAAACTCGCGGTGTCACGGCGGTAGGAGCTGCCGTACAAGTTACCGATTGCGAATTTGACGGTATGGGAATCGCCTACACTGAAGGTGATGACGAATATGGTGCTGCGGTTGCAGCGGCATTCGCCTCGCTTCGTCTTGATCACTGCAACTTCAAAGATTGCCGAGCAACCAGTGGGGGAGCTCTCTATGCCGGCATTGTCACTCTTGAAATGAATTACTGCACGTTCGAGAACTGCCAGAGCGATTCCAGCGGTGGTGCTGCGAAGATTGAATACACTTCCGATGTCGCCACATGCGACATCACATCCTGTTCGTTCCTCTCCAACTCCGCTTACTCAGAAGGTGGCGCGATCGCACTGAATCAGGCTTCGCCGAGCATAGATCGGTGCTACTTCCAGGCCAACACGGCAGCATGGGGCGGCGCGGTCTACAGCATTGGATCCGCGTCCGCTCCGTCTGATCCTGACGTCACGGACTGCCAATTCAAATACGATTCCGCTGGCGAACTTGGCGATCTCTGGTTTGCCAGTTCAGACAGCGACCCGTGGATGGTTGGCTGTGTTGGATGCGGGGACACGGATCTTATCCAAGGCTTCATGGTCGTCGCGGAACTGAACAGCATGTCTGAGAACTGCACGATGTGCCCAGGCGATCTCGACGGGGATGGTGACCTCGACGTAGCAGATTTGCTTGAAATATTGGCGCACTGGGGGACTGCGGATCCAATTGCGGACGTGAATCTCAGTGGGGATGTCGACGCCAACGACCTCGGGTGGTTCCTCATGATCTTCGGTGAGTGTGATGTTGAACCTGTTTGATTCCTCGGAACTTGGTTAGAACAACCGCTGATGCGCCTCGCGGTAGCGTGAGAGCGTATTGACAACGACGTCGTCGGGCAGTTCCGGCCCGGGCGGCGTCTTGTCCCACAACCCACTGCTGACGAGCCCTTCGAGATGGTTGCGGACGTACTGCTTGTCGAAAGAATCCTGATCACGGCCGACTTCATAATCCTCCGCGGGCCAGAAGCGACTTGAGTCGGGGGTCAGCACTTCGTCGATGAGCATGATCTCGTCGGTTTCGTTGCCTGCGTCATCAATCGCATAGCCGAACTCGAACTTGGTGTCCGCCAGAATGATCCCTCGCTCAATCGCATATTCGGCGGCGCGGCGGTAGATCTCGACGGACACGTCGCGCAGGCGGTTCATCACGTCGCGACCGGCAACGCTGCAGGCCGTTTCGAAGTCGATGTTCTCGTCGTGGCCTTCTTCGGCCTTGGTTGCCGGGGTGAAGATCGGTTCGGGAAGTTTGGCGCAGTGGCGTAATCCCGTCGGCAGCGTGATGCCGCAGACGGTTCCCTCTGCAAGGTATTCCTTCCAGCCAGAACCCGTGATGTAGCCGCGTACGACGAACTCGATCGGAATGACGCGGGCTGCGCGTCCAAGCATCATGCGTCCTTCCAACTGGGCTTGCTCAGACTCATCGAGTCCGGGCACATCCTTGGGATCTGTCGAGCACAGGTGGTCCCCGATCAGGTCCCATTCGCGGATCATGTCGAACCACTTGGTGCTGATGGCGGTGAGTTCTCGTCCCTTGCCGGGGACCGGCGAGGGCATCACGACATCGAAGGCGCTCACGCGGTCAGTGGCCACGATCAGTACGCTTGAGCCTCGATCTCCGGCTGGCGGAACCTGATAGATGTCCCGGACCTTGCCTTGGCGTCTGTTCTGGAGGGGGAGGTCTGTAGCCCAGACCGGAGAGCTTGTGGCGGCATGCATTGTTGATTCTCCTCGCACCTGTGGAGTGTAGCACTTGTGTGGCAGCCTTCAATCTGTCTGGTGTTTCGCCGTACCATGTCGCTTTCACACATGCTTCGATTTGCTTCCTATGACGCCGAGGGGGGGGCCGATACCGCTCCACTTCGAAACGTCGTCCTGTACGACAAGGACGAGGTCGTGGTTGGCGGTCGCGTTCTGCACAAGAACGGATTGATCCAGTGCGAGCGAGAGGGACGTGGGGCGACCGGTCTGGGATTGCTCTACGACGTCGGTGAACCGGGCGATCTCTGTCTTCGGACCTGCCTGCTTGAGCAGCGAAGCGAGCCGTACATCCTTGCTGTGGAACTCGCTCGCCACCGGATCGCGATGTTCGTCCACAAGGCTGAGGAGTGGATGATGATCGAGTTGGATGAGGCCCACCCGGCCATGTGGATGTGGAACAAAGCAAGGCAACTCTTCACCAAAGCCATGGTCACCAACGATCCGGTGGAGGCAGATCGCGCAGGACGGGAATCACTGGGACTGGCCGTCAGCGCCTCAGAGCGGTTGGCCATGGCCCATGCCGAAATCCTGCTGAAGCGGCGATTTCGAACTCGCGCGGCGCCATCGACGTCCATCGGCGTGCGGCTGGATCCACGGCGGTGCGGAGACGCATTGCGGGAGGTGGCCCATCGGCACTTCCGATTGACGGCCTTGCCCCTGCGATGGGACCGCCTGTGTCCGACTCAGGGCGAGTATCACTGGGACGAGGCCGATGACTGGATCGCATGGGCCGAGGACAATGGACTTCGTGTGCTGGCTGGCCCGCTGATCGATCTCGGTCGCCACGGGTTACCCGGTTGGGTGTCCTCGCAGGCCATCACCTACCCGCAACTTCGCGATCTTGCCTACGAGCACGTCAAGGCCGTCGTGACGCGGTACGGTGACCACATAGGCATGTGGTCCATCGGTACGGGCTTCAACACAAATACAGCCATGCCGCTTCATTCGAAAGACATGATCGATCTGGTTCGTACGCTGGCGTTGCGGATTCGCGAGGGACATCGTGGTCGTCGCGTCATTGTTGAGATCGAACAGCCGTGGAGCGAATACATGTTCAGTCGCCCGGAGGCGATCGGGCCGGTGACCTTTGTTGAGCAGATCGCCGGGTCCGGAGTTCGGCTCGATGCCGTTGGCCTGCGGCTGCAGATGGGCGATGGCGTGGACGGTCGAGCGATGCGAGATCTGATGGAAATGAGCCGCCTGCTTGACCGATACTTCCAGCTCGATCCCAAGATTATTGTGACCGACCTCGGCGTGCCCGACAGGCCCATCAGCATCGATGGGGGGCGCTGGCGAGGTGAATGGAGCGAGGAATTGCAGGGGCGGTGGGCCATGCGAGTCGTGCCGATGCTGCTCTCCAAACCGCATATCGAGTCGGTGATTTGGACCGATCTCTTTGACCATGCCGAGACTCTGCCGCCACACGCGGGGCTCATTACCGAGAAGGGGGCGGTCAAGGGCGTGCTGAAGCGGCTGATTTCACTTCGCAAGCAACTTTCGAAGCCTCTTGGATCGGCCGCGGCGCCGCCAACTTCGTGAAACGACTTCCGTTGCGGCGGCAGCGGCGAGCAATGCAGTCGGCCGGAGCGGTCGTGGTACTGAGCTTGCTTGCAGCGAGGGAATTGATAGACGCTCGCTCCGACCGGACGGCCTCCATTTCGGGATCCGGCAACCTTGCTCGCATCGATCCCTGCTCGGCGGATCCTGCTGTATGGCGATGGACGCCCGGCGTTGGCCCGGTACTTGGCCGCCGTCTTGCAGATGCCGCTGGCGAAGGTCTGATTGCCGCACCTGGCGACTTGCAGCGGGTGTCCGGCATCGGACCGATGATGGCCAAGCGACTTCGTACATACGTCCGCTGGGATCCTCGCCAATGAGCGAGAATTGGTATCAGGCGATCGATGCGTATCAGGAACTGAACGCCGTCATACAGGTGCTCTCCGATGGCGTGTCGCACATCTCGGGGCGCGCCGGGTCATCGACCGCGATGGTGATGGGAGCCATCGCCAGAATGAACACGCAGCCGCGGCTGTTGGTGACGGCGCATTTGGACCAGGCCGATGAAACGATGGAGGAACTCCAAGCACAGGGTGTCGATGTGCTTCGATTCCCCGCGTTGGAGACGCTTCCAGGCGAAACCGCAGTCCGCTCGGATCTGTTGGCCGAGCGGCTGCGGGTGCTACAGGTCATTGGTGATCCGTCGCCGTCGCTGATCGTGGCACCTATTGCAGCGATCATGCAGCCGGTGCCATCGCCTTCTGAACTGGGCGACATGTTGCGGACGATTCGTCCCGGAGATCAATTGGACCGCGCGGCGCTCCTGCAGTGGATGGACCAGGCCTCTTGGGCGCGGGCGGCTACGGTGGAACGCTCAGGTGAGTATGCAGTCCGCGGTGATGTGCTGGACATCTTTCCTGAAGTCGGTGAGCCGGTGCGGGTTGATCTCTTCGGTGACCAGGTGGAGTCGCTCCACGGTATCGATTTGGACACGATGGGTTCGGCGCAGAAACTCGAGCGACTGGATCTGGTAGCGGGCGCCGCCTCCTTCGCTCCGGAGTGCCAGAATGATGAACACGGCCCGCCCATCCTGCCGGAACTGCTGGACGAGCGATGGGAAGCAGTACTGGACGATGCAGCCGAGATTCGTGAGCAGGCAAGGGCCTACTCTGACCGTATCGCGGGAGGCGGCTGGATCGCCGAACTCGAAACGGTGCAGGCTGCGCTGGCCGATCGATGTCGCGGTGTGTGCCTGCTCGGCGCCGCAGAACAAGCGGACATGCACTTGCCCATCGTGATGCTGCCAGCCTTTCCAGATCAGGCCACCGATGCCATGGACGATCTTCGCAGCCGCTCGCTTGAGAGCAGGGTGATTGTCGTGTGTCAGCAGCAGGGGGATGTTGATCGACTCAGAGAACTTCTTGGTAAGCAGTTGCCGACGCTGGAGATCGCATCCGGATACCTGCATCGCGGGTTTGTCTGGCATGGCGATGATCAGCCGATCCAGTTCGTGCCGTACCACGAGATCGTGCATCGTTATCACGTGCGCCGAAAGCGACATGGCGAGAGCGCCCGCCGGCAACTTGACGCCTTCGTCGAGATCGCGCCCGGTGACTTCGTGGTGCACCGTGATCACGGCATCGCCTCGTTTCTGGGAATGCAGGTGCAGCCGCGGCGGGCTGGGCAGGACGATGCGATAGAAGAGTTCCTCGTGCTGGAGTTTGCTGCAGGCGCCCGCCTGCTGGTGCCCGCGACCGGTATCGACGATGTCCACCGCTACATCGGTGCCTTCAAGGGAAAGCCCGAACGATCGATGCTCGGGGGTAATGCGTGGGAGAATCGAAAGGGCCGAGCCGCCGATTCGGTGCGTGATCTGGCCGCCGAACTCCTGCGAGTGCAGGCGGTGCGGCAGGAGCGGGTGGGGGTGGCGTGCCCGCCAGATGGCCTGTGGCAGCAGGAGTTCGAGGCGGCTTTCCCGTGGGAGGAGACCCGCGATCAAGCCGCTGCCTTCACTGCTGTCGCCACCGACATGCAGCACCCGCGTCCGATGGATCGGCTGATCTGTGGTGATGTGGGTTTCGGAA
>DOVP01000085.1 GCA_003520025.1 Phycisphaerales bacterium | reverse complement strand
CTGCTCGATCGGACTGGACGCATTCAATCCGATGTACTGGTCATTCGTTCTGATCGGGGCATTCTGCTCGATGTGGATCGGCGAGATGTAACCGTGGTTGCTTCAGCAATTGAGGCAATGACGTTCTCAGAGGATGTCGCGGCAAGAGGCGGAGACGACTGGTACACGCTGGAGGCGCACGGCCCTGAACTGGCAAACTTGCTTACGGCGTGTGATATCACCCTGCCCGAACCCGGCCGCGTCGCAACTTGTTCAGTGGATGGCAGGGCTGCGATTGTGGCGAGATGGGATACCGCCGGCACGCTCGGTGTCCGTATCCATCTTCAGCGGGCGGACGCGGTGCACATGTGGGAATCCCTGCACGCCAAGGGAGCAGTGAGCGGGTTGCGGACACGGTCCATCGGCTGGCTCGCTTTCAACATGGCTCGGATCGAGGCCCGCACACCGTGGTGGCACATCGACTTTGGTGAGCAGAGCCTTCCACACGAGACGGGGTTGCTCGCCGAGCGGGTCAGTTTCACCAAGGGCTGCTATCCGGGACAAGAGATCGTTGCTCGCATGGAGCATCTTGGACATCCCAAGCAGATTCTCCGGGTGCTGCCCATGCCCGATGAGCGGCAGCCCATTGCAGGCGGACAGATTTTTTCCGACGAGGATGGTTCTCCGGGCGATCCGATCGGTGTCGTGACTTCGAGCGGCCCTTCACCGATGCGAGGCAACGCCAGCACGGCCCTTGCGGTTCTGAAATGGTCTCATGCAACGATTGGCGAAACCGTTCGCTGCGTGGCCGATGGCGAACTGATTCGCGTGGTGATCGCAGCGGTCGAGGATGATGTGCAGGAGGATCAACGATGAAGCCACCTCCGGACGTGAGTGAATCTCTGAGTTTGACGATGGGAGAGTCGATGTTGCTCGGTGTTGGCGTATTGTTGACGCTTGCTGTGGCGGCCTTTTTGCTGGCCTTCTTCATAGGGCAGCAGCGGCGTGAGACACGCAAGGAGCGAGACAGGTGACCGAGCGAATTTGGATCACCGAAGTGGGGCCACGCGATGGCTTGCAGAACGAGCAGGCCATCGTGCCGCTGGCCGACAAGGTGATGTTGGTGGAGCAGCTCGCCGCCGCCGGGTGCCCTGAAGTCGAGGTGTCGGCCTTTGTGCGGCCCGACCGTGTGCCCCAGTTGGCAGATGCCGAGCAGGTATTCGCGGCGCTTACCAAGCGGCCTGGCACCGTGTATTCGGCGCTTGTTCCCAATATCCGTGGACTTGAACGGGCGATCGAGGCGGGAGCGGACAAGGTGGCCCTGTTCACCGCGGCCAGCGAGACGTTCGCCGCGCGGAACACCAATACCTCGATCGAGGGCAGCATCGAGCGGTTTCGACCCGTTGTTGCCGAAGCCGCCACTGCTGGGTTGCCCGTCCGGGTCTATGTCAGTTGTGCTGTGGCATGCCCGTGGGAAGGCGGCATCACGCCGAGGCATGTCGCCACCGTCATCGAGCGCCTTCTTGAACTCGGGCCGATGGAAATTGATCTCGGTGACACCATTGGCGTTGCAACACCCGATGACATCGAGCGTCTGCTTGAAGCAGCGACACCACTTGTGCCGGTCGATCAACTCGTGCTGCATCTACACGACACACACCAGTCCGCCATCGCCTGCGCAAAGCGAGCGGTGGAATTGGGCGTGCGGCGATTCGACACCGCGTGCGGCGGACTCGGAGGATGCCCTTTCGCTCCCGGCGCGCCCGGCAACGTCGCCACCAGCGCGATGCTGGCGATGTGCCACGACCTTGGATTCACTACCGGAATCGACCACGACGCGGTGGCTGAAACCGCCACATGGATTCGCAGCCGACTCCGCTGCAAGAACAGTCCATAGAGCACCGCCGAGATGCGAGTCGGTCGTCTTCCGACTTCGCCGTGGCCTACTCCTCCTCCGGCCCAAATGTCAGGCAGTTCTTGCCACGGCGTTTGGAGGCGAGCGCTCGCTGATCCGCGATTCGCAGCAGGGAGGTAGGTTCGTCACCGTCCCACGGGAAGGTCGCGAGACCTCCTGAAATGCTGAGCCTTCCGGGGGCGGCGAGCCCGAGTTCGGGGAAGCGCATGTCCTTGATTTGCTGTTGGAAGCGGTGAGCGAGCACACCGATCGTTTCGGGATGGCGTGAACCCGGCGTTCGCGGCGCGGTGAAGTCCGAAAACAGCACCGCGAACTCGTCGCCGCCGAGTCGGCCGACCCGGTCGCCCTTGCGGATGACCGAACTGAGCAGTTGCACCATCGATGTCAAGATCGTGTCGCCTGCCTCGTGTCCGAACCGATCGTTGAATTGTTTGAAACCATCGATGTCGAAGACGAAAACGGTCAGTTCCCGTCGCAGACGTCTTGCATCACCGATGGCTGCCATCGTGAATTGCTCGAAACTGCGGCGGTTCCAAGCGTTGGTCAGATAGTCCCGTCTTGCGTCGTGCCGAAGCCCCGTGATCATTTCATCCAGCGCAATCCAGCGGGCGAGCCATCCCGCCCAAGGCTCAAGAACTGAGGTGTCGCCGCCCTCAAGGTGTCCCCATGTCGTCAATCCGCGGCGAACCGGCGTAGCGTTGGGGCCGCCTGCGCCTCCGGGCTGGAAGGTAATTGGCGAGATATTGGTGCGTTGCTCGATCGCCTGCACAGCCAAGGGGATGACGCGGTCGGTCTCTTCGAGCATGGCTTCAAGTAGATCGGTATCACCGATGATGTGATCGCGGGCGGGCGGCTCGACGGATCCGGTGGCTGGCATGGGTGGCAGGGATGGATGAGGGGAGCCATCTCCGTCGAGCGCGTTTGCAACCGCAGTGGCATCGACTTGCCGGGGAAGGCAGTGATCGACATGCCCCGAGATTGCCGAGGTCGGCGCATCATCGGCGCACAGCATGATCTGCACCGTCGGGTCGACGCGTCGAATCGCTTCGGCGGAACGAATGACATCGTGCAGCGCCCTTGGCGAGGTCGGCGACACCACGACCGCCTCGATGGGCTGTCTCGCCGGACAGGTGGTAATCAAACCAATTGCGTCATAGATGGATTCCACCGGTTCGGCGGTGATCGAGGGGTGCGTATCAAATCTCGGTACCGGTCCGATGGCGAGTACTCGCCGCCTTCTCGCTCGTGGCGTGGTACTGCTCATGGATCCGATCCGTTTCGGGGTGAGCCATTGCTTCGCTTCGGCGAGAGCAGCGTGGACAATTCGTCATCGGTCACTTCCGGTTGGTGCGGCGGCTGCACAATGACCGGTGGCTCGGTTGCATCCGCAGCATCCGGCGTATGCAGTTGCTGCAGGGAGGCGCCGTCGAATTGATAGACCGGCACATCGGGCACATGGGTATGCAACGCTTCGAGAAGCAGTCGTTCTTCGGCATTGGGCGCCGCGACCAGTATGAGCGGGGCCGGTTGTTCCGCGTCTGCTGAGGCACCTCGCCGCTGCCTGGCCTCTCGGCGAAGCAGACAGACCTCGGCCATCGCCATTCGGGGGTCGTGTTCGACCCGGGGGGCGAACTGAGCGGTTCGCAAGGCGCGGTGCAGGGCATCATCGAGCGGCTTGGAGGCAGGGGCGAGCACGACGCAGGGGTGAAGCATCTGTGGCGGCTCGGGTGTTTCATCGCCTCGGACTAGGCGCGGCGATGGCTTCGCCTTCTTGGGGCTGGCTTTGGACGTGCCTTTCTTCTTGGGCGGGGACATGAACGATGGGCCTCCAATGAGCCTCGTAGCCAGTGTATATCGAGGATTGGCTGCCGCGAGCAGTTTTGCCTGCAAGTGTCTGTGAGGGCGACTCTTGTGGCCTCAGGGGCCGCCACTGCCGATAAGACTCAGCCCTCGTCGGGCCAAATCGTCTGCCGCGTTCTTGCCGCTCCGAGCTGCTGCGGCCTGCTGCATGGCCTTGAGTTGCTCAGATCGGCCGAGCAGGCCGCGGGCGCGTTCAATCAGACGGTCGGCCGTGGTGACCGGATCGGTATCGTCTTCAACGATGATCGCGGCGCCAGCGGCAGCGGCGGGCTCGGCATTGCGCAGCTGATGTTGGTCGCGGTGGTGCGGGTAGGGCAGGTAGATGGCTGGAAGTCCGGCATATTCGATTTCAGCCACCGAACAGGCGCCTGCCCGGCTGATGACCAGATCGCCGCTGCCCCAGACGACGCCCATGTCGTGCCGGAAGCCCAGCACGGTGGCCTCGATGCCGACACGTTTCCACTGCTCGCCCGCCCGCTCTGCGGCGGCCGGGCCGGTGAGGTGGAGGATCTGCCACGGGGCGAGGAGGTCCCGATGGGCCGCGGCAAGCGGAGGCATGAGCGTGTTGATGGTTCCGGCACCTTGGGAAGCACCGGTGATGATCAACGTTGGCCGATCGGAATCAAGTCCGAGCATCCGCCGGCACTCGGTCGCGTCCGCCGGGGGCATGGCAGCGCGGCGAATCGGCATGCCGGTGACAGATTCGGCGAAGGGGCGCACGGTCTGTACCGCCGAGACGACGAGGCTGGCCGATGGCCGCATCCACCTGTTCGCCCGCCCCGGTACGCGATCGAGATTGACCATCATGCTTGGGACACCGGTGCTGCGTGAGGCTGCCGCAGCCGGGGCCGCGACGTAGCCTCCGAGCAGAATCGTGACATCTATGTGGTGCTGTTCGATGAGCGAACGGACGACCCGTCGGCTTGCTCGGAATCCGCGAAGAAATCGCATCAGGTGATTCGGCCGAAGCGATGGGGGCCGCGCTGGAAGGGGGATGGCGGCGTGGCCGGATTCGTTCAGCATGTCGCGATCGATGTCGCGATCTGAGCAGGCGAACAACAGTGTCGCGTCATCGTCGATGGTTTCGATGGCTTCGGCGATCGCCAGCGCCGGGCTGATGTGCCCACCGGAGCCACCGCCAGCGAAGAGAATGGTTCGGCCGCTCACGGAACGACTTCGGGAATGGGCTCGTTCGGGAGCGCCGCCGCTGCCGGAGCGGTGGGATCGAGCCGGGCGAGCACGCCGAGCATGAAGGCGGTCATCACCCAGCCGGTTCCCCCCGAGGACACCAGTGGCAACGCGATGCCCTTGGTCGGGGCCAGCCCGGTGACAACCAGCAGATTCATGAGCGTCTGGAGAGAGATCATTGCGACGATGCCAAGTGCCAACAATTGCCGCTCGGGGCGAACCTGTGATGTGACAATGCGCCAGCCTGCCCAGAGCAGGGCGATGAAGAGGCCGACAACCAAGGTGGCCCCAAGCAGGCCGAACTCCTCAGT
>DOVP01000284.1 GCA_003520025.1 Phycisphaerales bacterium | reverse complement strand
TGCAGCGTCCTTCCTTCGGCCGACGCAACGCCTTGCAACTGCCCGTCACTCATTTCGCAGGGCGTGCACTCTTGCAGTCAGGTGTTGTGTCGTGGCGTCTCCGCTGCCAGAAGTCGTTCCAGCGACGCTCGGAAGAATCTCATTGGCAAGATGCTTTCCGAGTTCGACGCCCCATTGGTCAAACGAGTCAATCCCCCATATGACGCCCTGCACAAAGACGCGATGCTCATGCAGCGCGATCAGCCGGCCAAGGGTGGCTGGGTCGAGTCGCTTGTACAGCATGGTGGTCGAGGGGCGGTTGCCCGGCATGACCTTGTGCGGCGCAAGTGCCGCGACATCAGCCTCGTCCATGCCGCTGGCTCGCAACGCGCCCTCGATCTGCGCAAGATCTCGGCCACGTGCCAAGGCCTCTGCCTGCGCGAGGCAGTTAGCAACGAGCATGTCGTACCGACCATCTTCGGTAGGTTCGCACGATTCGGCGGCGATGAAAAAGTCACATGGAACCATTGTGGTGCCTTGGTGCAGCATCTGATGGAAGGAATGTTGTCCATTGGTGCCGGGTTCGCCCCAGACGACAAATGCGGTTCCATGCGTGGTGGGCGATCCATCAAGGCGCGTGCGTTTGCCGTTGCTCTCCATTTCGAGTTGTTGGAGATAGGCCGGAAGGCGATGGAGATGCTGATCGTACGGCAGGACCGCGCGGCTTTGGCACTGCCAGCAGTCGCGATACCAGCAGTCGAGCAATCCGAGCACGATGGGGATGTTCTCAGCCGGTGGGGCATCCCGAAAGTGGCAGTCAATCTCGTGGGCGCCTTCAAGCATTCGCTCGAATTGGTCGAATCCGACAGCGACCGCAATGGAGAGCCCAATGGCGGACCACATTGAGTACCGGCCACCCACCCAGTCCCAGAACTCAAACATGTTCTCGGGGTCGATACCGAAGTTCTCGACGCGTTCGGCATTGGTCGATACGGCAACGAAGTGACGTGACACTGCTTCATCACCAAGTGCTTCGACGATCCAACGTCGCGCAGCGTGGGCGTTGGCGAGCGTTTCTTGAGTTCCAAATGTCTTGGATGCAATGATGAAGAGCGTCGTAGCGGGATCAAGGTCGGACGTCGTATCGGCAAGGTGTGAGGGATCGACGTTGGAGACAAATCTCGCTCGGATACCACTGGACCACCACGGGCGAAGTGCTTCGGTCGCCATGACGGGACCGAGATCCGATCCGCCGATGCCGATGTTGACGACTGTGTCGATGCGTCGCCCGCTGGCGCCTGTCCAGGTGCCATCATGAATGGCATTGCAGAACTTTCTCATCTTGCGGAGTACGGCGTGTACCGCTGGCATCACGTCGTGTCCTTCCGCAAGGATTGGGCGGTCTGATGTATTTCGAAGCGCCACGTGTAGCGCAGGGCGGTGCTCGGTGGTGTTGACCGGCTCGCCGGCAAACATGGCATCCCGCATGGCTGTCACACTTCGCTCTTCAGCCAGCGAGAGCAGCAGATCTATGGTTTCATTGGTGGCGAGATGTCGTGTCAGATCGACATGGAGTTCGCCCAGTTGGCGCACAAATCTGTCGCATCGGTTCGGATCATCGATCAGCGATGCAAGGGAGACCGATCGCAGTTGGTCAGCATGGGTGGCCAGAGCATTCCAGGCGTCGCTCACAGTGTGTCCTCCCACATTCGGAAGCCACCAATGAATGCGTTGGCGTTGCTTCCTCGTTCACATCGGGACGGCAGAAGATCGAGTTTCTTGACGTTGCCGCCGCCGAGTACCACATAGTCCGGGTCGATGGCAGAGACGAACTGCTCGCATACTTCAAAGATGACGTCTCGCCACGCATCGAAGCCCATTCGCTTGAGGCCACGTTTGCCGGTGAAGTATTCGAAGCATTCGCCGTCCTTGAATGGCATGTGCCCAAGTTCAAGCGGTTCGAGCCGGCCATCTTCAATCATGGCTGAGCCAAGGCCGGTGCCGAGACCAAGAAAGAGCATCCGCCCGCCGTGATAACTTCCAAGTGCCTGCATGGCGGCATCGTTGAGGATCTTCACCGGGCATCCAAAGGCCGCCTCGTACTCGAAGCCAACCCAGCCAGTACCGAGATTCGATGGGTTGAGCAGGGGCCGTCCGCCGACGACGGGGGACGGATACCCGATGGAGATGGCATCCCACGCCCAGTCGCTGCAGACTTCATCGACGATCTGCACTACCGACTCGGGTGTCAGGTTCTTTCCGGACTTCACCTTGCGCCGCTTCGGCTCGCCTGAGCACAGGATTTTCAGATTGGTGCCGCCGATGTCGATGGTCAGGATGTCCACACGGACACCATACTGCAAGGGGGTCAGGTACCGCCCTGATGGTATAAGCCAAGGAGTTGATGAACATCATTGGCTCCGGGGCGGTATCTGGTTCCTTCCGTTATTGTGCCCATCTTGGAGGCCACCGTCATGCGTGTCGTTCTCGCAGGTGATCATGCAGGGCTGACGATGCGAGCCCACCTCGCTGAGGTTGTCACGTCGCTCTGCCACGAGGCCATTCTGGTGGGACCACAAGAAGGCGAGCGGGTGGACTTTCCGGTTGCCGCCGAGGCGGCCTGCCGCGAACTCATGGCTGGCCGCGCCCAGCGGGGCATCCTGCTCTGCGGCTCGGGCGCTGGCATGACCCTTGCAGCGAATCGTTTTCCCGGCATCCGTGCCGCCACCGCCCACGATACCTACACGGCGCACCAGATGGTTGAGCATGATGCAGTCAACGTACTGACACTCGGCACCCGTGTCATCAGTCTCGAATTAGCTTCCGAGATTGTCCGTGTTTGGTTGCTCGCCGAGTTTCAGCCGCTTGAGCGATACCGTCGCCGCCTTGCGCAGATCATCGACATCGAGAGGAGAAGGACGATGAACCCGCTGTACACACTCACTCAAGCTGGACAGGCCGCTTGGCTCGACTACATCCGGCGTGACATTCTCGATGACGGAACGCTCGCTCGCTACATCAGCGATAACAGCGTGACCGGACTGACGAGCAATCCGTCGATCTTCGACAAAGCCATCTCCGGGAGCGATCTCTACGACGACTCCATGACGGGAACCGATGCCGAGGCGATCTTCTTTGATCTCGCCATCGACGACTTGTCGCGGGCCGCCGACCTGCTGCGAACAGCATGGGATGTCACCGACGGGAGCGATGGCTGCGTCTCGCTCGAGGTATCGCCGCTGCTCGCGGCCGATGCCAAGACGACGGTCGAACAAGGAACGACGATCTTCAAGCGGATGGGGCGTGACAATCTGCTCATCAAGGTGCCGGGCACACCTGAGGGCGCCGAGGCCGTCGAAGAGCTGATCTACCGCGGCGTGAATGTCAACGTGACGTTGTTGTTCAATGAGACACAGTATCGCTTGGCAGCAGAGGCCTATATCCGTGGCATTGAGCGGCGATTGGAGTCGGGACTCGATGCCAAAGTCTTCTCGGTGGCATCCGTTTTTGTATCCCGATGGGATACGCCGACTGCCGATCTCGTCGGCGACGACCTGAAGAACAAACTTGGAATCGCCTGCGCGACACAATGCCACCGGGCGTGCGAGGAGATTTTCACGAGCGAGCGATTCAAGAAATTGGAAGCTCAGGGCGCCCGTCGCCAGAAACTATTGATGGCAAGTACCAGTACCAAGGATCCGTCACTACCGGATACCTTGTATGTCACCGCGCTTGTGGCGAGAGATTCAATCGACACCATTCCAGAAGCCACGCTGCTGGCCTTTGCCGATCACGGCGTCGTAAATGGCGTACTTGATGAAGCGTCCTGGGAAGAAGCCGATCGCGTGATCGCCGGGTTTGAATCTGCTGGTGTCGACATCGAGGATCTGGGCGCCTCGCTGCAATCTGACGGCGCCGAATCCTTTGTCGAGGCATGGAAGCATCTGCTGGAGACGATCGAGTCCAAGATCGGCAACTTGCAGTCGACCTGAGAACGGAAGAGAAGGGGCCCTGTCATGCAGTTGGCGATGATTGGTTTGGGACGCATGGGTGCGGGCATGGTGCGGCGCCTCATGGCCGCAGGACACGAGAGTGTCGTGTGGGACGTCAATCGGGATGCCGTTGCGGCTCTGGTCGATGATGGTGCAGTTGGCGCCGCGAGCGTTGAAGAACTTGTCTCAAAGATGGATACACCGCGATCCGTCTGGATGATGGTGCCGGCGGGGATCGTCGATACGGTGATCGATACGGTTTCGCCGCATCTGTCCGATGGCGACGTACTCATCGACGGCGGCAACAGCATGTGGCGGGATGATCTCAGGCGATCCAAGCAACTCTCAATGCGCGGCATTCACTACGTCGATGCGGGTGTCAGCGGTGGCGTCTGGGGACAGGAACGGGGCTACTGCGTGATGATCGGTGGCGATGATGAGGCTGTTGGTCGCATTGAACCCGTGCTGGTATCACTGGCGCCCGGAGTGAATGCGGCGGTTCGTACACCGGGACGATCGGGCGATCCGACGCCTGCGGAGCAGGGTTGGCTGCACTGCGGCCCGAGTGGCGCCGGGCACTTCGTCAAGATGGTGCACAACGGCATTGAGTACGGTGCGATGGCCGCGTATGCGGAAGGTCTCGGTGTGCTGAAGCATGCTTCTGCGGGATTGAAGGATCGAGACTCAGATGCCGAGACCACGCCACTTCGGAATCCTGAAGCCTTCCAATACGAACTGGACATTCCGGCCATTGCCGAACTGTGGCGCCGCGGAAGTGTGATCGAGTCGTGGTTACTGGACCTGACCGCCGCAGCACTCCAGGAAGATCCGACGCTTGACGGCTTTACGGGCCGCGTATCCGATTCGGGCGAGGGTCGCTGGACGCTCGAGGCGGCGATCGAGACCGGGGCGCCCAGTCCGGTGCTTGCTGCGGCACTGTTTCAGCGATTCGCCTCCCGCGGCGAAGATGAATTCAGCCGCCGTGTCCTTTCTGCCATGCGGCATCAGTTCGGCGGCCATGCCGAGAAGAACCCATGAGTCGCCAGAAGGCCGATGCGCTGGTCATCTTCGGTGTGACGGGAGACCTTGCGCATCGGAAAATATTTCCGTCGCTCTATGCCATGGAACAGCGAGGGGCGTTGCAGGTTCCGATTGTTGGCATCGCGAGGCAGGATATGACGCTCGACGATCTCATCAGTCGGGCCCGCAATGGAATTGAACGATTCGGCGACGGCGACATTGACGAGATGGTGTTCAAGCGGTTCGCGGACAGACTCAAGTATGTACTCGGCGACTATGCTGATATTGAGAGTTTTAAAAAACTGCGGGTCGCTCTTGGTGATGCCAAGCATCCACTGCACTATCTCGCCGTACCACCGAGCATCTTCGGAATGGTGACAGCCAATCTTGCCGCGGGTGGATGCGCTGATGGCGCATCGGTTGTGGTAGAGAAACCGTTTGGACGCGATCTAGAATCATCCATGCAACTCAACGCCGATCTGCACGCGGTCTTCCCTGAGGATCGGGTGTATCGCATCGATCATTACCTTGGCAAGGAGGCGCTGCTCAACCTGACCTACTTCCGATTCGGCAATCGTTTCCTCGAACCGATCTGGAATCACGAGCATGTTCGAAGCGTGCAGATCACGATGGCCGAGGACTTCGGCGTTGAGGGGCGGGGGGCCTTCTATGATGAGGCGGGCGCCATCCGCGACGTCGTGCAGAACCACATGCTGCAGATGATTTCCTTGCTCGCGATGGATCCTCCCGCATCCCCGGACGATGAGTCGCTGCGGGATGCCAAAGTCCGGGTGCTTCGATCGATGCGTCCACTCGCTTCAGAAGACGTTGTTCGCGGGCAGTACCGCGGCTATCTCAAGGAAGCGGGCGTGCACCCCGATTCCCGCACAGAGACCTACGCCGCAGTTCGATTTCACATCGACTCATGGCGATGGGCGGGCGTGCCATTCTTGGTTCGAGTGGGCAAGGAGATGCCGGTGACTGCGACCGAAGTGCTCGTCGATCTACGACGACCGCCGCAGGCTCTGTTTGATGACAGCGCCCATTGTGACCGCAATTACTTTCGCTTCCAATTCAAGCCGTTTACGACGATCTCCATCGGTGCTCGCGCCAAGAAGCCGGGTGACGCGATGGTTGGCGAGCAGATCGAGATGATAGCGCTGCATCAGGAACCAGATGAGATGTCCGCCTATGAGCGGCTTATCGAGGACGCGATGCTCGGGCAGGCGGGTTTGTTTGCGCGGGTAGATGAAGTCGAGTCCGCTTGGCGGATCATTGATCCAGTTCTCAAGGTGAACACCCACCTCTACGACTATCAACCGTCGACATGGGGACCGCTGGAAGCGAGACAACTCGCCGTCGGCCACACCGCATGGCATGATCCGCTCTCGCCAGTGAAGATAGCGCATACGGTGGAGCCGTGACGCCACTGCCCGGTTCGCGAGTGCTTGATGACGGCATGACGATCGAGGTGCTTCCGGATGCCGACGCGATTGCCCTCCGCGGGGCCGGTTGGATCGCCGGCACGCTGGTCCATGCTGTCGCGTCGCGGAAGCGGTGTGTGCTGGCCATCAGCGGCGGCTGTTCTCCATGGCCGATGTTTCGACGGCTCGTGATGGACTCATCGGTGCCATGGGAGCGCGTTCACATCATGCAGGTTGATGAACGAATCGCACCTGATGGTGATGTCGATCGCAATTGGACCCAGGCTGCTCGGGTTTTCGGCGGGGTTGTACCCGATGGCAATCTCCATCCCATGCCGGTGGGAGATGAAGACCTTGAATCGGCCTGCGATCGATACGCGGCCTTGCTGGAGAAACTGACC
>DOVP01000088.1:1992-5168 GCA_003520025.1 Phycisphaerales bacterium | reverse complement strand
GCAGTCAGCCAGTGAGAGTCAAACCGACTACTGCGGCTACGAGGGGGCGCCCCGCAAAGGCCGGCCGGAACTGGTCCTCCTCCGCGGCGCCGTTGTCGTCCGCGATGGCCGCTATGTCGGTGGTGGCGGCGGCGGGCAGTACATCGGCAGGGTGCCAACGCACTAGTCTCCCGTCTCTTCTCTTGTAAAGAAGTGCAACGGCCGGAGGACGTTCTAGTCGTTGGACACAAGCCGATCGGACTGCTCGACGAACTTGTCGCCTTCCCACTCGGTGTCTTTCTCGACCATGCCTTCCCGCCGCGCTTTGGCGGCAGCCTTGGCCTCCGCTTGTCGGCGGACGAGATCGGCATGGGTGCTGAAGTAGGGCAGACTCGCTCCGCGAAAGTCGTCTATCGAGGCGAATTCGTGCTGATCCATGAACGCGGCGAGTTGCTCGCACATGTCCTTGACCATGCCGTATCCATGAATCATGACGCCGGTGCAGACCTGCACGGTGTGGGCGCCGAGCAGGATGAACTGGGCCGCGTCCTCACCGGTTTCGATGCCGCCAATGCCACTGATCGTCGTCTCGGGAAAGTCTTCGGTCTGCATGCGGGCGAGTTCCATCACCATCCGCAGCGCGATCGGCCGCACTGCCTTGCAGGAGTATCCGCCCGGCACCGCGTAGCCCTCGACCGTCGGCATCGGGCGCAGTGTTTTGAGATCAACGCCCATCACGCTGAGAATCGTATTGATCGCCGCAAGCCCGTGGCATCCCGCCGCAAGCGCAGCGCGTCCAGGGTCGACAATGTGTGTGACGTTCGGTGTCATCTTGGCCCACACCGGAATGGTCGCTGCTTCCATTGCCCAGCCACTGACTTCCGCCACGATGTCCGGGTTTTCGCCCATCGCCATGCCCATCTTCCGCTCGGGCAGGCCGTGCGGGCATGAGAAGTTGAGCTCGAACGCATCGACGCCGACGTTCTGACATCGCTCGACGATCTCGATCCACGCATCGCGGCGGTACTCCTCCATGATCGACGCGATCAAAATTCCTTCTGGGTGCGCATCCTTGATAGCCTTGAACTCATCGAGCCACGTCTCAAACGGCCGGTCGCTGATGAGTTCGATGTTCTCCCAACCAAAGACTTCCTTTGACCCCTCTGCACGCATGCGTGCATACCGCGGCGCGACGTTGGTGACCTTGTCGGCTTCGAGGCTGATGGTCTTGGCAACAACACCGCCCCAGCCTTCGGCGAAGGCCTTGTTGATGACATTGGCATTGGTTCCGGGGGGTCCCGAACCGATCACGAAGGGATTCTTGAACTTCAGCCCATTGACGGTTACGGCGAGGTCGGTCATGGGATGGATGGTATCAGTGGGGGAGCCGCTCGGCGATTCGGACGGCATTGAGCGCTGCGCCGACCCGAAGTTGATCTCCAGCGGCGACCAGTGAGACACTCGTTGGGTCATTCATGCGAAGGTGCCCCACCAGTACGTCGTCGCGACCTTCCGCCGCAAGTGATGTGGGACTGCAATCGCCGAGCATCGTGATCGCATCACATCCAGAGAGTGCTGCGGTTACGTCGTCCGGTGTGACCGGACGTTCCAAGTGCACTGTGATCGACTCGAGGTGGGCGCGTCGAACAGGAACCCGCATGCACGTCGCAGCGATGGGGAGATCTGGAAGGTCGAGCAGCCGCCTCGATTCGCTGATGAGTTTGTGTTCTTCGCCGGTGAGGCCGGTATTCGGATCGACTGCCGACTCATGGCGAAACACATTGAAAGCGAGTGGTTCGCCCAGGATCGGCGATTCAGCCGGGTCGCCCTCCTCGAGTTCGCGCAAGGCCGCTTGCCCGGCTCCGGAGATGGCTTGATAGGTGCTGACATGCAGGGATGTGATGCCAAATTGTTTCAGCGGCGCGATGGCAGTCACGAGAATGGTGGCTGTGCAATTCGGGCTGGCAATGAGGCGGGGCGCTGCATCCAGCAGATGCCCATTGAGAGACGGGACCACAAGCGGCACATCGTCTAGTTCTCGCGATGCGGCCGAGAGATCAATGACGGTGGCGCCGCGACCAATGAATGTTTCGGCCAGTGCAGGCGCCGCGGCACTCGGGACGGCGAGGAATGCCAACTCACACGCTTCGATATCACCACCTGTCTCAATGGCGTCCTGCCGGACGCCACGCGACCGCAGAATCAATTGCAATTCAACGCCGACCAATCCGGTTGCGCCCGCAATGGCGATTCGGTCGAGTTCAGGAAGACGCATGACGTGGGCGGTCCGAGGCCAGGAGAAGCTGGACATCGCCGACGAGCGTGCCGGGTTGAGCGTCCAGGGAGGTCACCCGGAATGGCAGTTGTCGCTGCTTGGCGAGCCTGACGGCCTTGGCCTGCACGACTTCGTTATCGAGTTCCAGAAGATCATCCCAGTGCATCTGGTCAAATCGTGGTGGCGCAGCATCATGCAGCGATGGGTCGTGTTCGTAGACGCCGGTGGCATTCTGCAGCAAGGTGCATGAGGCCCCCAATTCGGCGGCGATGAAGACAGCGGAAAGGTCCGACCCGCCGCGACCGAGCAGCCGCCTAGCCCCGGAACTCCCCACTCCAGCGAAGCCGGGAACGACCAGAACGGGGTGCTCATCAAGCCTCTGCAGAATGGCCGCTACGTCTAGCGAGATAGGGTCCGCATCGAGTGGTGGCCCGCTGGCCCGTAAACCGATGTCGTGCACGGTCAGGGCTGCGGCATTCACACCCATCGCTTGCAGTTGGTCGGTGAGCCGGGTCACCATGATCCGCTCGCCGGACGAGACATGCTCTGCGATTTCGTCACTGGAGGTCGACGCCTCCAGCGACACCGATTGAAACAGGGCATCGGTCACGCCAGCGGGCGCGGAGACCACCACGATCAGTTGTTCGTCCGCAACCGCGATCGACGCAAGATGGATGGCCATTGCGGCGATGTCGGCCTTGGTACCGAGGACAGAGCCACCGCACTTGATGACATGAACAGTGTTGGATGAGTTCATTGAGTCAAAAGATACCCTCTGGTGCGGTATAGAGCGAGAAAAACGACAATGAGCTCCCTTACGCATGAGAAGTTCGTTCTTCCGTTCGTCGGGCACCAGTCTCGAATTGGGTGTCTGGTAACGAGGCTTGAGCTTTGCTCCACAGACGAAGATCACTGATATTTG
>DOVP01000088.1:0-1589 GCA_003520025.1 Phycisphaerales bacterium | reverse complement strand
TGAGACATGGCTTGGTGCAATGGGCTGCAGTGGCGATAACGGCCGCTTCCACAGTCGTGGCCGTCGCCTCCGCCCCATCGAATTGGATGATGTGGGTTGAGGGTGATCCGCCCGACTGGCCATCCGTCGTGAAGTGGACCAAGCAGCAGACGATGCCCTGCGACAAGTTGGTCATTCGCCTGATCGATCCGGATGCGGAGAATGGCTCGGGGACGGACTTCAAACTGACTGCCGGCATGAGCGCCCCGGTACTCGACTGCATCAAACAACTCCGCGACGGCGGCTTCACCGGCGAGATCGGCATGCTGCCGTACTTTGATGGCAACTGGGTTTGGGAGCCGGGTGGTGTCACGGTCGGCACCGAGTGGGAGAAGCCGTTCTACTGGGCCAAGCAGGCCAACGAAATTTTAGCCGCTGCGAGCGTGAGCCCCGGCGTGTTCGAGATCAACTTCGAGAATGAGAATTCCGGTGGCATTCTGCAGGTCAGCGATGCGACGCTGCTGGCGGTGCAGGCCTTTCAGGCGACGCTCTGGCCGCAACTCTCCGGCAGCAGTGGTTTCATCGGGCTCGCGGCCACAAAGGGGTACACCTCGGCACTCAACATGTTGCGGTGGACCACCACGCCGCTGTCTGGCAGCGATTTCGCCGATCCTCCACTCGCTTCAGGCATGCTCGAGCTTTACAACATGTCCAAGTGTTGTCCGGGGGGGGATAACTGCGAAACGACCTTTGTGGATGCCTATAGCACGCTGCCGCAGACACCGAATCCGAGCCCTGCGAGCCCCACAACCATCTATACCCGCGCCGCCGCAGCGGCCGATCCCGTCACCGACATCCTTGGGACGGCCACCGCTGTTTGCCCGCCGCAGTCTGACTTCGGCTTCCTCTTTGGAAACAAGACACCGCCATGCACAGGGACGTATGCGCCGCCAGACTGCATGAGCGGAGCCGATATGTCGCGTGTGTGGTTGATGTACAGCACCGAGACGACATCGCTTGGCACCATTGACGCCTTCGGCACGTGGAGCAATGAGCCGGGACAGGGCGCGAGCATCGAGACGTTCAAATCCTTCTGCGTGGCCTTTGAGGAGGCCTTCTATACGCAGTACTGGAACAGCGGCAGCCCTTCGGCCAACGCCAAGCCGCCGCGATACGGCGTGTTTCATCTTGAATACCTGCCCGATTCCTGGAATCCCGCTGCCTGCGCCGCGGATCTCAGCGGAAATGATGTCGTCGATCTTCCCGACGTGATGTATGTCATCGACGCTTGGGGCTCGGCCGCGGGTGATGTCAACGGCGATGGACAGACGAATGTGGCGGATCTGTTGGTGGTGCTGGCAGCCTTTGGCGGGTGTTGAGAAAAAAGAATTCAGGCATTATCTCGATATCTGATCACACATTTATCCAAATGTGCTGACAGAAACATCTTGCATTCGCGGATTCATGGTGACTGCGGGCCCGAGCGTCAAGGCATGGGGCTTGCCCAATCCGAAGGAGTACGCGCTATGCAGCACAACGTTTCTTTTTTTGCAGTTCTCGGGGCGCTCGTCGCAGCAACGGCCGCTGCATCTGCCGCCACCGTCGATCTG
>DOVP01000036.1:548-3640 GCA_003520025.1 Phycisphaerales bacterium | reverse complement strand
ATCATCGATGGCCACAACGACACACTGACCCGGATCTTCGGTGAAGATGGTGGTGGTGTATCGGCGTTTCTGAATGGCGACGATGGCCACCTCGACTTGCCCAAGGCCCGTGCTGGCGGTTTCGCAGCGGGCTTCTTCGCTATCTACATCCGCTCGAGAATCAAGAACCCCGCCAGTGAGCCTGCGCGTGGCGAAGACGGGTCCTGGACCTCCACACCACCACCCATCGACCACGAATGGGCCGTGAGCGAAACGGTCCGTTTGCTCGACTGTCTCGATGAGCTGCTCGCCGCTGCACCCGAATCACTTGGCCTGTGCACCACAGTTGATGATGTGCGGGCTTCCACCGCCGGCGACCGCCTCGGCATCATCCTGCACATCGAAGGCTGCGAGATGATTTCGCCGGACCTGCGGGAACTTCCTGGTTTGTATGAGCGGGGACTTCGCAGCCTCGGTCCCGTGTGGTCACGGTCCAACGTATTCGGAACCGGTATTCGGTTCGGGTGGCCAAGCAGCAATGATGTTGGTCCGGGACTCACCGCGGCCGGCAAGGATCTCATCGTTGCGTGCAACGAGTTCGGCATCATGATCGACCTTTCCCACCTGAACCGCGCGGGCTTCATGGATGTTGCCGACATCAGCACCAAACCACTTGTCGCCACGCACTGCGGATGCCATGCCCTTTGCCAAAGTGCCCGCAACCTCGACGACGAACAACTGCAGATGATCGCCGCTACCAATGGTCTGATCGGATGCAACTTCTTCACGGGCGATCTGCGAGGCGACGGTCGCTTTGATACGGACATGCCGCTGAGTCGTATGGCCGAACACATCGAACACATCGTCACCGTCTGTGGCATCGACCACGTGGCGCTCGGCAGCGACTTCGATGGCGCCGCCATGTGTGATGAGTTGGGCGATGCGTCAGGTCTCCCAAGGCTCATCGATCTCCTTCGAGATCGAGGGTGGAGTGAGCACGACCTCACCGGCCTTGCTCACGGCAATTGGATGCGTGTTTTGGACACAACATGGGGTTGATTGGACAATTGGTTCTTGCTCTCTATCGCACACGTGAGTAGGTTGACCTTCGGGGCGTGGAAATTGAGGATGAACTCCATGGGGCATTCAATACTGATTGGTCTCGGCGTAGTGGCGGGGTTCTGCATTCACGGCGTTGCCGATGTGTGGTGCGAGCCAGTGGCCGCGACGCTTGAAGTACCACTTGAGGCCGCAGGAAAATTCGGAATGACGGTGGTCTCACGCGGTGACCACATTGTCATTCGCAGTGAACTTTCGTATGACTGGCAGGACGCACAAGAGGCTATTTCGATTGTTTCGGGCCAGTCGCCCGCTATTGATCAGGTGCTGCTCTTTGATGTTGAGGAAGATGATGCCGGGTTTGCGCCGAGCATGGGGCAATCGGTTGCGATGGGTGATGGGTGGATTGTTGCTGCGGCATCATTTGGCAATCGTGTAGTGACGTTTGACCAGAGCAATGGCGATTGGTCGGAGGATGTTTCTCTCCTGCGGCCCGAGGGCGATGCCGACTACACATACTTTGGATACACCGTTGCGGGGAGTGGAGATCAACTCGCTGTTGGAGAGATTAGGCAGTTCGACACAATGCAGGGCTGCCGCGTGTTGATGTATGAGCGGCAGCAAGACGCCTGGAAGGTGACGCAGATTATTGAGAATGCGGACGCGTCGCAGTTCGGCGCTTCCATTGTGATGGAAGATGAGTGGATGTGTGTGGCGGAGCCAAACGCGTCGAATGTATTTGGCGAGGAAGGCACGGGCGAAGTGTCCGTGTATCGGCACGATGGTTCAACGTGGAATTCCATGCAAATCTTGTATCCGGTGCACTTCGATCCAACTACAGATGGCGGTGGCTTTGGCGGGCACATGGCTATCAGCGGTGATCTTCTTGCGGTTACTGCCCGGTCCGTATCAAGCATGAATTCTGGCGATGCTCAGGTGTATGTGTACCGCCGCAATGGAATGGACTGGGATCTCTTGGGTTCTATTGATTCACCGAGTGCGGGTGATGCGTCCGGCTTTGGCGTGAGTGTTGCGATAAAGGGTGATCTACTTGCAGTTGGTGCGTGGTCCAGCACCGGTCCACACGGATTCGTGCACTTTTATGACGTGGCGGGCAGCGGTCCCCCCACACTGGTTGAGACTGTCACGACTGTCGTTGACACAGAACACATCTACGCGTGGTCAATGGCATTCTCTTCTGAGAGTTTGATCGTTGGCCGGCCGTGGGCCGCTGGCGTCTACAACGGTATTTGCGATGTGATGCATCTCCCAGACGCCAGCGTGACCGAAGACTGCAACAAGAACGGCATCTGCGACATCAACGACGTTCTAGCTGGGTCCAGCACCGATTGTGATGGCGATGGCATACTCGACGAGTGCGACCCGGACAGTTGTAACTGCCCAGATCCGAATGATGACGGGGTTGTCGACACAAACGACATTTTGCTCGTGATCAGTCAGTGGGGCGATTGTCCGAGCGGCAACTGCGAAGCCGATGTCGATGGCGATGGCATTGTGGATCTCAATGACCTTCTCCGAGTTATCAACGAATGGGGTCCCTGTTCCTAAGTCAGCCTTCGCTCCCCCGCTGTCGCGAGAGGGAGTGATGGAGGGGATTGCGAGAAACTGCCATCGAGTCCCAACCCCCCACTCCAGCGCGGCGAAGCCGCGACCATCAACCTATACTGAGTCGTTTTCAGAGCATCTCCACCCAAAATGCCCATCCGCAATTTTTCCATCATCGCGCATATCGACCACGGCAAGAGCACGCTGGCCGATCGTCTGCTGCAGGCCACGAAGGCTGTCAGTGATCGCGAAGCCAAGGAGCAACTGCTGGACTCGATGGATCTGGAACGGGAGCGGGGCATCACAATCAAGGCATCGGCGGTCACGGTGCATCACGAATACGAGGGCGAGGACTACCAACTCAACTTCATCGACACTCCCGGACACGTGGATTTCACCTACGAAGTGTCCAGGGCGCTGACGGCATGCGAAGGCGCGGTGCTGGTCGTCGACAGCACACAAGGCGTTGAAGCGCAGACCGTCGCCAA
>DOVP01000036.1:0-162 GCA_003520025.1 Phycisphaerales bacterium | reverse complement strand
TTGCCCGCGGCCGATCCGGACCGAGTCGCCATGGAGATCGAATCGGTACTCGGGCTGTCCGCCGAAGACTGCATCTCGGTATCCGCCAAGACAGGGCAGGGCATCAATGAACTGCTCGATCGCATCTGCCGCGACTTGCCCGACCCTCGCCCGGCCGAGATG
>DOVP01000251.1 GCA_003520025.1 Phycisphaerales bacterium | reverse complement strand
ACCCGGAAGTCTCCCTGAAAGCACTCCCCCCCGGAAACACCCACCAGATGCCCAAAAAATCACCCAGACCCGAACTTACCTACCCCATCGTCAAGGACTTCCTCGACTACCTGACCGATGAACGGCACTTCAGCCAGTACACCTCCCGGTGCTACGGCGTCGATCTGCGGCAGTTCATCGCCCACGTCAGCGACGAGGTCGGTATCGACTACACCGCAGACCGAGAGCAAGCCGCTTGGGCCAAGGCGAAGAACGGCAAGCCCGATGTCGTCGGCTCAGTCGGCCCGGCCACTTTCACCGCCACCGTGCTGGCCTGCGAGGTCGAGCCCATTCGCGGCTTCCTCGCACACCTCGCCGACAGCAACTACAGCACCGCCACGATGGCCCGCAAGATCGCCACGCTCCGCTCCTTCCACAAGTGGCTTGAGCGAACGGGTGTCATCAGCCGTAATCCGATGACCATCATCCGAACGCCCCGCCAGAGCCGGCGGCTCCCCAAGGCGATCACCGTCGCAGATGTCGAAAAACTACTCGCCGCCCCCGAAGCCGCCACGCTGCTGGGCTGCCGCGACCGAGCAATGCTCGAAACGCTCTACTCCACCGGCATTCGCGTCAGCGAACTGGTCGGTATCGACATACATCATGTCGACGAGCCCGGGCAGGCCCTCATCGTCTCTGGCAAGGGCCGCCGCGAGCGGATCGTTCCGCTTGGTACGCACGCGTTGCGGGCAATCTCCGACTGGATAAGCACTCGCCGCCGCCATGGCCATGAACTGCTCGCTGAAGAGCCATTGTTCATCAATCGGCACGGCACTCGCATTTCGACCCGTTCGGTCCGCCGCAAGGTCAGCAAATACCTCGAACAGACCGGTCTCGATCCTGGCATCTCCCCCCACACCCTGCGGCACTCCTTCGCGACGCATCTTCTCGACAACGGAGCCGACCTCCGCGCAGTACAGGAACTGCTCGGGCACCGCTCACTCTCGACCACGCAGGTCTATACGCATCTCACGACACAACGCATGCGGGACGCCTACGACGCCTCGCACCCGCGAGCCGAAGCCGGCTGACACGATCGAAACGTTCGCCGCCCGGCAGGCAGGTCCGGCGGCCAGCGATTGACAACACGCCCCCTGGCCGCGAGGGAAGCGGCCCGGGGGCGTGTGTATTTGAAGCGAAACCAGAAACAGAAAACAGCGTTCGCGCAGTCCGGCCTCCTGCTCTTTCGTTCGAATTCCTATCTCGAATCAGGGACACGGCCCCCACTGATCGATGACGTCCAACATGTCATCCACGCCAACGAATCCATTGTGATCGGTATCTGCCGAGCAGTCGCCTGGGCAATCCTCGGTCTCGCAGAATGTCCCGATGCCGCGGAAGTCGCCGCCGAGCAACTTGCATGTCGCGCCGTCGATGATGGCGCAGATGCCGTTGGAGCAACACGCGCCGTCCTCACACGAACCGTAGAAGATGTTGCCTCCCAGATCATTCCAGGGTCCTTCAATCGAGTTCTCTGACCCGCAGAAGAAACTGCCCGCCACACTGACATCTGCAAGTGGGTCGCCGGAGCCGTTCTGGGCAATCCGGATGTCGCTTCCGGAACCAGCATCGTTGTCGCCAAACTGCACGTTGTTGATCGAAGCCGACCCACAGTTCATCGCAATACCACCACCAAGTCCAGAGACGTTCATTCGAATTGATCCGCCATCGATGGCAATATCGCCACACTGTCCGTAGATCCCCCCGCCACCCATGCCGGCACCGTTGGAGAGCAGATTGCAATCGATGAAAGTGGCCGAGCAGCCATCCAGCGCGTACAACGCGCCGCCATACCAAGTTGCTGCATTGCCGGTGAAGTCACAGGTCATGAAGGAGGCAATGGAGGAATCGGTCAGATACACCGCCGCGCCCTTCTGCGCCATGTTGGCTTCAAACGTGCAGTCCGTGCAGGTGATCTCACTAAAATTCTCGCAGTAGATGCCACCACCCATCCCGCTTGCGGTATTGGCGAGGAATGTGCATGCAGTAAAAGTCGGAAATCCGATGCTGACCATGATGGCCGCCCCATCGGTGTCGTAGTAACGACCACGAGTACCCGCCTTGTTGCTCACGAACCTACAGTTGAGTACCTGTGGTGAAGCGCCGTGCAGATGCATGCCCCCGCCACCGGGCTCCTGCTGTGAACGACCGTTCTGTACCGTGAATCCATCGAAGATCGTTTGCTGGGTTTCTCCCTTCGTGCAGACGATGCCGGAACGTATCGACTCACCATCGATGATCGTGTTGTCCGGCCCGCTGCTGCTCCGAATCGTGATCCGCTTGCCACGTGGATTCACTGTTTCGGTGTACATGCCCGGCGCCACAACGATTTCATCGAAATGAACTGCAGCTTTGACCGCCTCCTGAATGGTTTCAAAATCAAACTTTCCACCCGGACCGACCGTGATGACGGCGGCTGACACATGGCTCGCGGCGAGCACAATACCCAGAACTACAGGTTTCAAACCTACACCCATGGCACCCTCCTATGGCCCCACCCGAGGGATCTATTCCCCCACGGGATCGTTGAGGCTAGAGCGTAAACGCCGTCAACTCAAGGAGAAAGCATCCCTATTTGTCCCCGTTCTGCCCTATTTCTCCACTACTGTGCGAATCATGGCGAGTAGGACGCTTTCTGATCTTCGACGGTACGCCTCGCACCTGCACATCGGGTGCCTGGCGGTGGCTCTGGTGCTGCTCCCCATGGGGGGGCTTACCGATACTTGGGGACTCATCCTGCTGGGGCTGGCCGCCGTGATGGCGCTCCCGGAGTGCATCTCACGTTGGCGGTTTCTCGCCGCCCGCCCAACACTGCTGCTCTGGCTCGCCTGGTGGGCGCTGGCCTTCGTTTCGATCACGTGGTCAACCGATCCATCGCAGGCGATGCAGCAAGGCGGCTGGGGGCTGCTTGCGGTTCCTGCCATGGTGCCTGTCATCGATCGACCGCGGTGGTGGATTCTGCCGCTGGCAGTTGGCGTCGCAGCTCAAGCGGTTATTCAGGTGCTCGGCTGGCATGGCTTGGTCGAAGACTCGCCCTATCCGCCATCCGTTGCCACCGGCGGCCTGTACTCATACTTGCCCTTGGTCGGCCTGTGGGCCGCTACGAGCATGGTGCTGTTGTGTCCGCTTCTTGTGAGCCTGCGAACATCGGTGTGGCGCGCCATTGTGCTGCTACTGATCGTCGCCGCGGCGATCAGCCTCCTCCTGACGATGAATCGGACGAGTTGGATCATTGCCGGCATCGGATTGATCCTGATCGCAATCCGATCTATTCGCTTCCTTCCGCGTATCAAACGCCAGTGGCCATGGATCGGCTGCATACTGATCGTGTTGGCAGCCACGCTTGTGGCGGCCTTCACCCAATTCGACTTTTCCAAACGAGCCGCACACACTCACCGCGATGTCGAATCATTCACCACAACCGATCTTTCGCCTCAGGATGTCGGTCGGTTCGATTCAAGCATCGGACGCCGCGTACTCTGGTGGCATGCAGGGTGGGAGTTGCTGGGCGATCGGCCGTTCATCGGGCACGGCGCCGGATCGATTGCTCGATCACTTGCAACAAAGGAAGCAGAAATGCCCTCGCAGTGGGGCGCTGGAGTGACCGATTTCATTACCTCCAACCCTCATGCCTCACTCGTAGCGACCGCCATCGAGCAAGGTGGCCTTGGCGTACTCCTGCTGCTCGCCATCGCGATCGGTGTTGCGATCGGTGCTTGGCGGCGAGGTCGAACGTGCGCAGCACTCATCGGCCTCGGGCCCGCGTGGATCGGCCTGCTGCTCTTCAGTCTCACCCATGCGGTGCTGCTGGAACCCTACACGTCTGTCTTGGTGTCCATTCTTCTGGTGGCCGCGCTTCCGAGCAAAGAAGACCCTGCAAAAGTCCATCCGGCCCAGTGACAAACACCACCGTGAGTCCTTTCACCACGACCGGCATCTCCAGAACACCGGGGCTTCTCCTTGTCGCCGCGTTTGGTCATCCCGAACTTCCTCTGGTTTGCCCGGTACCATGCGCCACATGAGGGGCGATTAGCTCAGTTGGCTAGAGCGCTTCGTTTACACCGAAGAAGTCACAGGTTCGAGTCCTGTATCGCCCACTCGTCCGCGGCGGTCGGAGCCTTCGGCTCCACCGCCCCTCCCTCGTGGTCGATGGTGTCGGGCA
>DOVP01000247.1:1080-4442 GCA_003520025.1 Phycisphaerales bacterium | reverse complement strand
ACCATCTTGTCGATCAGGTTGTTCTGGACGACCTGATAGGGGATCTCGGTGATGATCAGGCATTGCTTCCCGCTGAGTTCCTCGTGGTGGATGCAGCCACGAACGATGACTCGCCCACGTCCGGTTGCGTACGCATCGGCGATGCCACGTCTGCCTATGATCGTGCCGCCCGTGGGGAAGTCTGGGCCCGGGATGATGTTCAGCAGTGCGGCCAGATCGAGCGAGGGATCGTTGATGACCGCGACAATGGCGTTGCATACTTCGGTGACATTGTGTGGCGGCATCGAGCAGGACATGCCCACTGCAATGCCGCTCGATCCGTTGACGAGCAGGTTCGGGAATCGTGCTGGAAGCACGGTCGGCTCGGTTCGCGTTTCGTCGTAGTTGGCGATGTAGTCGACGGTGTCGAGTTTGAGGTCCGTGAGCAGTTCGCTCGCGGCCTGTGTGAGCCGTGCTTCGGTATACCGCATGGCCGCCGGCGGGTCGCCATCGATAGAACCGAAGTTGCCCTGCTTGTCGACCAGTGGCACCCGCATCTTCCAGTTCTGGCCCATGTTGACCAGCGTGGGGTAGATGACGGATTCGCCGTGTGGGTGGTAATTGCCTGATGTATCACCCGAGATCTTGGCGCACTTCCGGTGTTTGCGTCCCGGCGCGAGACTGAGGTCGTTCATGGCGACGAGGATGCGCCGCTGCGACGGCTTCAGGCCATCCCGCACATCCGGCAACGCCCGGTCGGTGATCGTCGACATCGCGTAGGTCAGGTAACTGGTGTGCAGTTCCTGTTCGACACGTTGTTCGATGATGTGGCCGATGTTGTTCGGCGGGCTCGTATTTTCGTCCGCCTCGTCGGGGCGGTCGGTGTCGGGCATGAAATGGATGTCCTATGGGATTCCGGGGGGCGGCCACTTGTGGGGCCGTTTTCGTGTCCCGATATTGTACGTGATTCCGCGGTCGGAAAGTGGTGTGTCGGTGGTCTTACACCGCTTCGGCGAGCAGCAGGAATTCGCGGTTTCCCTGCCCCTTTCCACGGCTGCTCTTGCCTCCGCGGATTGGCGATCGGGTCGTACTCAAGGCGCGAAGTTGCATGCCCTCCAAACTCTCCAGAACGGCCTGCAACATGGTTTCCGCGATGGCATCGTCGAGGCGGCCGTTCTTGAGGTGTACTCGGCGACCCGCTTCGTCGAGTTCATAATGTGGCTTGACAAGCGACACGATTCGCCCGCCCGGCGCGAGCCATCGCCGCGCCGCGGGAAGGGCGTGCCGCTGCGGCGTCCAGCCAAGATCGATCACTACCAGATCCACGCCGCCATCGGGCGGCTCAGTGTGCAGGGCGTTGGTCCGTTCTCGCACGTAGACGCGGGGATCCTGCCGAAGTTTCCACGCCAGAATGCCGTAGCCGGTATCGACTGCGATGACCGACTCCGCTCCCCTGCGGAGCAGGCAGTCGGTGAATCCGCCGACGTTGCAGCCCAGATCGACGCATCGAAGGCCGGTGACGTCGATATCGAATGTCTCCAGCGCGTGTTCTAACTTCCCGCCGGCTCGCGACACGAGCGGCTCGCTCACTCGCGGGCCTCGGACTCGATACCGACTAGGGCGATGTCTGCACGATCGCATGCCTCGACGATCGCCGGTCGGTCCAGCAGAATCACCCGGTCAGCGCCCACGGCAATGCAGCCGCATCCGGCACCGGCAAGCCGCTCAATTGTTGCAACGCCGATCGTCGGGACATCAGCTCGTCGGTCGTGGCTGTCCGAGGCGGTCTTGAGCAGACACCAACCTTTGGTGCGACACAGCGAACCGACGCGGTTGATCATGGTGTCGGTGCCCTCGACGGCCTCGACCGCGATGACGTCGCCTTCTCGCACAGCCATGGACTGTCCGATGCCCATGTTGGCGACATTCTGGAGCAGTGGCCAGCCAAAGGCGATGTCCTGACGCTGCGCGGCGGAGGGCTCGCGGTTGCCGAGCGTGCCGGACTCAGCCATGTGTTCCGGGATGTGCGTGGTCGAGTCGATGAGCGTGATTCCACAGCGAGCAAGTTCGTCGGCGACGGCTGCGAGTACAGCGGCGTCGCGGTGGTCGTGCCGAAGCCGACGATACCAGAGTCGCAGGGCTCGCCAATCGGGCAGGTCGCGGATCAGCCGCAGGGGGTCGTGCATCCGGGTCTTGGCGACGCGACCCACCATGACGGCTTCATGCGCCTCCCATCGCCGCAGTCGTCGAATCCAGCCACCAGGTCGGTACAGCGAGACATCCGCCCACCGATCGCACAAGGCGCGAAGTTGCGGGTCGGCATGTCCTCGGAAGGCTACGCAGGCGACCTGCAAACCGGCTTGCCGCATGCCGCGGGCGACCAAGACGGGAAGCCGCCCCTCTCCAGCGATGAGTCCGATGGTTTCGGCCATGGGCGCAGGCTACTTCAGTCAGGTCCAGATGGCACCATTCGCGTGGGGTCCACCAGTCCACGGGGTGTGCGAAGCAGTCGTTCTACCGCCGCCACGCCATCGGTTTCGACAAAAAACAGATCTCGCGCCGATGCCCGCACGAAGCGGTGATGGACGAGATCGTCCAGCATGAGCAGTAGTGAGTTCATGGCGCCATCGATATTCACCAGGCCAATAGGCGATCCGTGCTCGGCCAGTTGCCGTCCGACGAGCGCTTCGAAGAACTCCTCGAGCGTGCCGAGGCCACCGGGCAGAACCAACACGCCCTCAGCCAGTTCGAGCAGCCGTTTGCGACGCTCGCGCATGGTCTCGAACACTTCGAGTTCGTCGCAGATATCGCTCGCCTGCTCAAGTTCCACGAGTTGTGTGGTGGTGATGCCGATCAGTTTCCCTCCGGCTTCCTTGCAACCTTCGCTCAGGGCACCCATCAGCCCGATGCTTCCTCCGCCGAATACCACCGTGACACCGCGTTCGCCGAGTGCGTGTCCAACGGTCCAGGCGGCTTCATGCAGGTGTTTGCTGGCGCGGGTGGAGGAGCTGCAATAGACGGTGATCCGTTCCATAGGTGGGCACGGTACCCACCCTTGATGAAGAAAGTTGGCATGTCGGCGTGAGTCGGGCATCATGTAGGGGTGAGCACCAATGTCCTCATCCTGCTTCTCGCCTCGTTCGTGGTCGGTGTGATCGCCACGGCGGTGCTTTGCTCGCTTGGTCGTCGGCTGAGGACCATGGATTCTCCGGGCGGCGCTGGCAGCCTCAAGCAACTTCGAGATGTTCCCAACATCGGCGGCATCGCGATTGCGTGGCCGTTGATCGCCGCGGTCGGTGGGGCGGGCTTGCTCATCCTGCTCGCGCCGAACCTGCTGGCCGATCTTGCTCCCGCCGCCGCGGAATGGCTGGATCGCTTGCAAC
>DOVP01000247.1:0-912 GCA_003520025.1 Phycisphaerales bacterium | reverse complement strand
TCTCCGGGCGGCGCTGGCAGCCTCAAGCAACTTCGAGATGTTCCCAACATCGGCGGCATCGCGATTGCGTGGCCGTTGATCGCCGCGGTCGGCGGGGCGGGTCTGCTCATCCTGCTTGCGCCGAACCTGCTGGCCGATCTCGCCCCCGCCGCTACGGAATGGCTGGATCGCTTGCAACATACCGCCCCGACGGCGATCGCCTTTGCCGGCGTGCTGCTTGTGCTGCACATCATGGGGCTGCTCGACGACCGCTGTGATCTGTCGGCCGCTTTGAAACTCACCGTGCAGTGTGCGCTGGCAGTGGCCCTGGTGGTGTTCTTCGATGTGCGGTTGCTGCGTCAGTTGGACGGATGGCTGGGGCTTGGGATGCTGCCGAGCGTCGTACTCAGCGTCGGATGGATCATCGTCATCACCAACGCCATGAACTTCCTCGACAACATGGACGGCCTCGCCGCAGGTGTGACCGTCGTGGCTGGCGGCCTGCTGCTGGTCACCGCCTTGATCTCGCAGCAGTGGTTCGTGGCATCAACGCTGGCGGTGCTGGTTGGAGGGACGGCGGGCTTTCTGGTCTTCAACCTTCCACCCGCGAAGATCTTTCTTGGCGATGGAGGCTCGCTGGTCATCGGTATGACGCTCGCTGTTTTGACCATTCGAACGACCTACTGGGAACCGGCGAGCGACACGACATCGTCTACTGGCTGGTACGCCATGTTGATGCCGCTGGCGGTGCTGGCGGTTCCGCTCTACGACTTCGTGAGCGTGACGGTCATTCGCCTCGGGCAAGGCAAAAGCCTCTTCCACGGGGACCATCAGCACTTTTCGCACCGGCTTGTGCAGCGAGGGCTCTCTTCTCGCCGCTCGGTCTTCATCATCTGGTCACTGACCGCAGTGACCGGAATCGTCGGGCTGCTG
>DOVP01000076.1 GCA_003520025.1 Phycisphaerales bacterium | reverse complement strand
GCTTCCGGGGGAGCTTCCGGGGGGGGCTGGGAATCGCATCCGTGGAGGAGCAGGCACACTGCGGCAAGGGCAAACCGGTTCATGGTTGTTGCTCCCGCGATTGTTGGATGCGGCTTCGAAGCCGATCGGTTGTCAGTTCGCCTTCGATTGGTGGCAGCCCTGGCGATGTGTGGTAGCGATACGCCTCTGGTCGATGATGCGACCGCATGTCATGCCCCATCCGGCGTGCTCGCTCGTGGCGAAGCGCATCAATGTCGATGGGCGCGACGACGACTTTCTCGCCGGGGCCGGGGTCGGCCTGCGCCAGAATGCGACCATCGAAATCGACCACCATGCTGCCACCGGGCCATGAGAACGGCGGGTACTGATCGCGATGGGCGGCCTGATTGGACGCGACGACGTAGCACATGTTTTCGGCCGCTCGGGCGCGGTTGAAGAGCGGCCACCAGTCCATTGGCGGCGTCGCGCCCCACGGGTCCATGTAGGCCGAGAGTCTGCACAGCACTTCGGCGCCTTTGAAGGCCATCTCACGCAGTACTTCGGGGAACAGCCAGTCATAACAGATGGCTGCGCCGATGCGGCCGATTTCGGTGTCCGCGACCGGGAAGTGATCGCCCTCCGGCTCGAAGTCGTGCGGTGATGCCTGCACTTCCCACGGGATCCACGGGTTTACCTTGCGGTAGATCGACTCGACGCCACTCGGACCGACAAGCACTGTGGTGTTGAAGACAGCGTCTGGGTACGCGCTCCGCTGCTCGAGGAACGTCCCGGTTTGAATCCAGCATCCGTATTGCTTACAGAGTGCTTCGTAGCGATCGGTATGTTCATTCGGAACTTCGACCGCGAGTTCTTTCCGAAGCCGCTTGACTTCATCGTGGATCGGCACGGAGTGGGCAAACTCGGGAAAGGTCAGCAGCCGCACATCGAAGAAGGGCTCGTACCCCACGATCGCCTGTTCGGCGAGTTCGAGCATGCGATCCGTCCGCCCTTTGATCTCGGCTCGGGTGGCAGGCGGGTCGAAGGCCGTTTGGCAGGCGGCTGCGTAGTACCGTAGGCTCATCGGAAACGGATGATACGGGTGATACGACCCGGGCTGCTGCCCGTACAATTACGGCCATGCGTCAATTACTGCTCCTGAGTGTCCTGCTGAACTGCGCGGCCAGTGCCGGGGAGGTCGGCCCGCCGCCTCCGCCGCGTCATCCGCAGGCCATGGAAGGCGAGGTGATCGAGGCCATCACCGAGCACATCGCCACCATCACGGCACGCCCCGCTGACGCGGAAGGTCGCCGCGACTTGGGGCTGCTCTACATTGCCAACGGCGCCCCCAAGGACGCGGTAGACGCCTTCCGGCAGGCAACGACGCTCGACCCGTCGCAGGCAGTTCTCTGGGGTTATCTCGGACAGGCCGCGCATCAGGCAGGTGATGTGGACACGGCACTCTCTGCGATGGCGACCGCCCGCAGGCTTGAGCCTGGGCATCTGTCCGTCTGGTGGAGACCGGGATTCTGGCTTCTGGAAGAAGGGCGGGCCGATGAGGCACTGCCCTTGTTCCGGCAGGCTGCAATCATCGATCGTGAATCCGCCACACCGGCTCCGGATGGCGCCGCCTACCGCATCGGAATGGCTCGATGCCTGATGGATCTCGACCGGCCCGCGGAAGCCGTCCCGATCTTGGAAGAACTCAACACGCTGATCAGCCACCCCTACGCCAGTTACCTGCTCGATCAGGCCTACCGCCGCTCCGGGCAGGCCGACAAGGCAGCGAAGCGGCGGTCGGCCAGCGGTGCTGGGCCCCCTTCATACCCAGACTCTTGGCAAGACGCCGTCTCCGCCGCCAAACGCGGACTCGATGGTCGGATGGATCACATCGAAAGCCTGCTCGCAGCCGGCCGTCTGCGTGAAGCGTCTGCTGCCTTGGACGATGCACAGAAACGCTGGCCTGAAGATGTCAATCTGCTCAATCGGCGGGGCGAACTGTACCGAGTCAAAGGCAACATCAAGGCATGGGTTCGCACGCTGCGACAGGCGACTCGAATCGATCCGGACCACGCTCAAACGCATCACAACCTTTCAGTCGCCCTGCAGCGAACTGGTGATCTTCAGCAGGCACTCAATGAGGCCCACTTGTCTGTCAAGGCCAAGCCGGACTTCTCCGAGGGCTGGATGCAGATCGGCAGACTCCGCATCGTGCTCAGCGGCATCGACAAAGGAGGCCGCGAGGCCGACACCAAGGCCATTCAAAGAGCGTTGGAACCGATCGATCGGGCCTTTGCGATCGGCGTTGACGCCTCGCGTGAGCATCTGCTGTATGGACATCTGCTCTTCCGGGGCGGTCGGCTCGAAGACTCCTCGCGTGTGCTTGAGCAATTGATCACGCGGCCCGATGCGGACCCGCGGGCGTGGGCAATTCTCAGCGAGGTCTATCGCGCGCGCAACGAGCATCGCAAGGCGCTGAAGACGGCCATCGACGGGCTCAATCGGTTTCCAGGCCAGAGCGATCTCCTTCGGATCGTCGAGTGGTATCGCCGGGCTGCATCGGGCGAGGACGCACCTTGATGTACCGAGAACTCGGGCTCGTTTTGGCAGGCGTATTCACCGGCTTGGCGGCGCAAGCCGTTGCTCAGCCTCAGTCCGACATGCCGCCGTGGCTTGTTGATCAGACTGCAGATGCCGGGCTCGCGTTTACGTGGATATCTGGACACGACGGCGATTTTTTGATGCCCGAAATCGTCGGCGGCGGCGTGGCGCTGCTCGACTACGACGGCGACGGCGACCTCGATGTCTATTTCGCTCAGGGCGGCGACCTCTCGACAGCCTGGGATGACCCCGCCGCGAACCC
>DOVP01000215.1 GCA_003520025.1 Phycisphaerales bacterium | reverse complement strand
GGTGCAGCCGTAGTAGCCACAGAAGCAGCGGTGTCTTCGGTGGCGTCAGAGCCGCATGCCGCGGCCATCAGGGCGAGTGCAGTGAGAATCGCCAACGGCAAACGCCAAGTGCTTCTACGTCCAAACTTCATGAGGTCCCCCAGTCATAATTTCCTCCGACTCCGTCGCCGGACTTCAGCCCTATGTATTAGCCATATGGTAAGATAGAGGATAAACTAGGTCTGCTCTTGACGCAAGTGGGTCCTTCAGGGTTCGGGTCAATGCATCATTGATACCGTCCGGGTAGTGAACGACAGGCCCTGGATCAGAGGGGGTAGCCGCCGCAGGTTGATGACCAGCGCATTGCAGGCCGTGGCTGCCAACGGTCCATCATCGGTATCGGGTCGATCCATCGCTCGTACCGCTCAGGTACACCATGCCCAGGTCCAGCAGATGTTCGGATCGGTTGACGATCTCGTCACGTTCGCAGTCCTAGAAGAGCGGGATCGCTTTATTCAAGAGACGCTCGGTAACTCGAGTGACCTGCCCGACCCGCTCGCAGCTGCCGACTACCCGGAGTTCTGGCGCGCCATCGCCCAAGTCCTGCTCGACCCCGGTCCCGTCGATCTCAGCGTCCTCGCTGACGGTGGACCCGTCGAGTTGATCCGTGGTCGGTTGACGGCGATTGGCCCAGATCGTGACCCGCTGTTCGAGACCGCTATAGCAGCGACGTGGGCGGCGATCCCGCTGGGCGCTCTAGTCTTCGCCGATCCGCTATGTAGGGGACTCGGGATTAGCGATGAAGACTGGGGCGCGTGTTGGACTCGGCTCGGTGACCGGGTTCGCTCTTTGGCCGACGTAGCGGCCCTTCCACTCTTTCCAACACGGGTTGAGCCGACTAGTTCGGTTGATGAAACGCTTCCGGGTGGCCGCGGTCGGGAGCGCTTGCTGCACACCGCCGAAACGCTTCTTGAGACGCGTCTCGAAACTGCAGTAACTGGGCGTGAGCTTGCTGCCGCAGCAGGGGTCAACTATGGCCTCGTGAACCACTACTTCGGCACGAAGACTGCCGTCTTTGACGAAGCTCTGGTGCACCTCCACCAGCGCTTCTTGAGGGATGTCCTCGATGTCGAGGATGCGATGGCGCACGGTGTCTTCGATGTGTTCTCTCGGCACCGCGCCTTCCTTCGGGCCTGGGCCAGTCGACTCCTTGGTGACCGGCCGCCGCCCGAGTTCGAGTTGCGCGGTATGGAACGGCTCATGGAGGAGATGCTGGCCGCGCGAGGTATCGGGCTACGCGATCGGGCAGCTCACCTCCATACCGCCGGCGATGCCCTCGCGTCTATCGCGCTCCAGTTGGGATGGACGATCTTGCGGCCCTTGCCTTCGGCCGTCGATCCCCGCGGCATGGCCGAGATCGCGACGCACCTCCAGGCGATCAACGCGTGGCTGGTTCACGGCTCAGAGTGATCGTCATGTCGCAGTTGAAGAGGCGACAGAATCGACAAGTCTTACCGATGGGCTAACATCCTGTGCTGTGATCCTAGGGCCACAGGAGGGCATGGGGCGTTGGTTACAGGCAGTCTGGGATGAGCGTCGAAGTCGTCCTCGTGTCTGCCCTGATCGTCGCATTCGCGGCGTTCGGCCAGACGGTTGCCGGTTTCGGGTTCAGTCTGCTCGCCGTGCCGCCGCTCGGACTCGTCATCGACCCGAAAGAGGCAGTGGCGGTAGCAACCGTGTTGCTGGTTGCGAACAGTGCGCTCCTTGCGTGGGGTGAGCGGCGCCACATCGACCGAGGGGCGGTTCGGCTACTTCTTCTAGGTGCGTTGCCGGGCCTTCCTGTGGGCCTAGCGCTGCTCGCGGCGATGCCAGTCGTTGCGTTGCGCTTCGCCCTGGCGAGCGCGATCCTCGCAGCGGTCGCAATCCTGGGGTCGGGTGTCCAGCTCTCCGGCAGTCGTGCCTCGGTCGAGTTCGGCGCCGGCTTCGCCACCGGGGTCTTGACCACGAGCCTCAGTGCCAACGGGCCGCCAACCGTGCTGGTGCTCCAGGCCCGGGGACTGGCGCCACATGCCTTTCGCCCGACCACGAGTGCCGTCCTAGGTCTGACCTCGGCCGTGGGTGTGGCGCTGTTCGGCTTTGCCGGTCGGCTGACGGATGAGGTACTGGGGGTGACCGTCGTCGCGATCCCGGCCATGATTCTCGGGTGGTCCATCGGGCTGCGGGTGCGAGGACACGTTGCTCCCGTTGCGTTTCGTCGGCTGATTCTCGGGCTTTTGGTCCTGGCTGCTCTGGCCACGATGGTCGCGGCTCTTTCCTGAGGCATCGGCTCGAGGGAAACCCATGGTTGACAGAACCTTACCGTTTGGATAAACACTCGACTATGGAACTTGGACTGCTGACTCTCGGCGACCACCGTGCTGACCCGGCGACAGGTGTACGCACCACGCAGGCCGAACGCCATCGCGACATACTGGAGTACCTCGACTACGCCGAACCGGCGGGGTTCGATGCGGTGTTCGTGGGGGAGCACCACTTCAGTGATTTCATCACTGCATCGCCGCCTGTGTTCCTGGGGTGGCTTGCGGGGCGAACTTCGACGATCACATTGGGTTCCGGCGTGACGTTGCTGCCTCATCATGATGCGGTGAAGGTCGCCGAGGACTTTGCCACCGTCGACGTCGTGTCAGAC
>DOVP01000203.1 GCA_003520025.1 Phycisphaerales bacterium | reverse complement strand
AGCAATGGAGCAGATGGGACTCGAACCCACAACCTCCTCGATGCGACCGAGGCGCTCTCCCAATTGAGCTACTGCCCCCTGAGACAGTGCAGTGTATCAGCCGGCGACTTTCCTCTCCTGAGTTGCAAGATGCCCGTGCTACCATCACGCTCCATGGCTCAGTCGCCCACTTCCAACCCGAAATCAGGTACGAAGCGAGCCAAGGATCCGCGGGATACGCCGGCCATGCGGCAATACCGGCGCTTCAAGGAATCACATCCGGACTGCGTGCTGTTCTTTCGGATGGGCGACTTCTACGAGATGTTCGATGAAGATGCCGAGACGGTGCACAAGGCGCTCGGGCTGACGCTCACACAGCGAACAGCAGGCATTCCGATGGCGGGCATCCCGTGGCACGCCGCCGAGGGCTATCTGCACAAGATGATCGCGCAGGGCTACCGCGTGGCGGTATGCGATCAGATACAGGATCCCTCCGAAGCCAAGGGCGTCGTAGATCGCGCCGTCACCCGTGTCATCACGCCCGGCACACTCATCGACGAAAGCCTGCTCGACGCGGGCGCGGCCAATACAACAGCCTTCATCACCATCGATGACAAGGTGAACCTCGCCATCATCGCCACCGCCGAACTCTCGACGGGTAGATTCGAAGTACTCCGCACCGATCCCGGCTCGGTCGTCGATGAAGTCTCGCGACTCGGCCCGTCCGAGTTGCTCGTCACCGAATCGTGCAGCGATCATCCCGCCATCGCTCGGCTGCTCGCAGCCACGGGCTGCTCGCTGACCAAACGCCCCGACTGGACCACCAGCCTTGACGAGGGGTCACGCCTGCTCAAATCGCACTGGAACGTCGGCACCTTGGAGGGTTGGGGCTTTGCGGCAGACGACCCCTGCGTCGGCACCATGGGAGGACTGCTGCGATTCCTGCTGGACACGCAGCCCGGTGACGATCAGCCGCTGTCGCACTTGCAGCCCCCACTGCTGCGTGACATCTCGAGCGTCATGCGCATCGACGCCTCGACGCTGCGGCATCTGGAGATCGAACGGACGATGCGAAGCGGTCAAACCGACGGCTCGCTGCTCGACACATTGCAGTCCTGCGTCACACCGATGGGCCGCCGCATGCTGCGTGACTGGCTCTGCTTCCCACTGACCAGAATCGATGCCATCACGGCCCGCCATGACATCGTCGCAGCCTTTCTTGCCGATGGAGATGCCCGCAACGATCTGTCCGATACGGTCGGACGTATTCAGGACGTCGCCCGCATCGCCAGCCGCGCCGCCATGGGCCGCGCAACGCCCCGTGATCTCGTCGCGCTTGGTCGCTCCATTGGGCAGCTTCCGGCCCTGCGGGAGCGGCTCGATCTGATCCCTGCCGCCAAGACGCTGCTCGCGGCGGTTGGCGACTTGGCCGACCAACTTGAACCGCTTGGTGCCGATATCCGACTCCGCTGCGTTGATGATCCGCCGCCGCACATGCGCGAAGGCGGACTGTTCCGAGATGGAGTCGATTCGCAACTCGACGCCACTCGCTCGCTGCAACGCGACGGATCGGTCTGGCTCGCCCAGTATCAACTCGAACTCACCGAAGCGACCGGCATCCCCTCGCTCAAGGTCGGCTTCAACAGAGTCTTCGGCTACTACATCGAAGTCACCCATACGCACACCGATCGGGTTCCCCCCGACTTTGTGCGCAAGCAGACGCTCAAGAATGCCGAGCGGTACATCACTGACCGCCTCAAGGAGTATGAGGAAGGGGCCACGACCGCTGAGGCCCGCGGCATTGCCCGCGAGGCCACGCTCTTCGCCGAACTGGTCGCGTCGGTGAGCAGCCAGGCCGATGCGCTGCGGGAACTGGCCCAGACCGTGGCGACCATTGATGTGCTGTGCGCCTTTGCTGAACTTGCCCAGCGGCACCGGTTCGTGCGGCCTGAAATGACCAGTGGCCTGGATCTCGAGATCATCGACGGCCGCCACCCCGTACTCGACGCGCGGCTCGGCTCGGACTTCGTCCCCAACGACTGCCTGACCGATGATGGACATGACGCGCCAACCCGCCTGCTGCTGATCACCGGTCCCAATATGGCCGGCAAGAGCACCTACATTCGGCAGATCGCGCTTATTTCGCTGATGGCGCAAGCTGGATGTTTCGTCCCCGCCACCTCGGCGCGGCTCGGCGTCGTCGATCGCCTCTTCGCCCGCATCGGCGCTTCGGATGAACTGCACGCCGGCATGTCCACCTTCATGGTCGAAATGACCGAGACCGCCAACATCCTGCACAACGCCACCGATCGCAGCCTTGTGATCCTCGACGAGATCGGCCGCGGCACGAGCACGCTTGACGGGCTCTCGCTCGCATGGGCCATCACCGAAGCGCTCGCTACGCGCGGCTGCCGCACTCTCTTCGCCACGCACTACCACGAGATCACCGACCTTGGCGAGCGGATCGCCGGCATCGGCAATCGCCATGTCGCAGTACAGGAGTGGGATGACCGCATCGTGTTTCTGCACCGCATCAAGCCAGGCAGTACGAATCGTTCCTACGGCGTCCATGTCGGCCGGCTTGCCGGGTTGCCTGAATCCGTCATCGAGCGAGCCAAATGTGTGCTCGACTCGCTTGAAGTGCATCATTCCACCGACGATGTTCCGGCGGTGGCGACTGCTCGTGACGAGCAGATGAACCTGTTCACGCAGTATGTCGAACATCCGGCCATGCAGCGGCTCCGCGACATGGATATCGAGCGGATGAGTCCGATGGAAGCCTTCGATGCGATTCGGGCTCTGCGCGACTCACTAGACGAGCACTGATGCTGCTCGCAGCATTCAACGCAGCCATGTCGTACGAGGACTATCTTCGCGCGTCCCCAAAGCAGGCGGATGACTGGCGAGCCGTTGGTGATCGAGTCGTCATCACCTCGCAGCAGCGGGCACTTCTCGACGGCTTCACCCGTGACATGCAGGTACTGGTTATCTCGGGCAGTTGGTGCGGTGACTGTGTTCGGCAAGGCCCCTCGCTCGCAGCCATTGCAGCGGCATGTCTGCGTATCGACCTGCGATTCATCGATCGAGATCATCCGGACTCACCGATCGAACAATTCACCATCAATGACGGCAATCGCGTCCCGGTCGCCATCTTCATGGCCGAGGACGGCGTGCTCGTCTCGTCACTCGGCGACAAGACACTCTCGTACTACCGATGGGCCGCCGCGCAGCAACTGGGACCGGCGTGCCCACTACCAGGCGCGCCGATCCCTGAGGATGTGCTCGCTTCGATCACGCAGGATTGGATCGATGAGTGCGAGCGCGTGCAGTTGCTGTTGAGGCTCAGTCCTCGGTTACGCTCGCGGCACGGGGATTGACTTCTTCCCGCATTGCCATCCGATAGTCGCGAAGCGCCGCGACAGCCTCATGGAATGCGCTCGCCGCCGCTGCTGATTCCTCGGGCGTGCTCGCTGTTGCTCTCGCCGCCGAGGCCGCATCGACACGCTTGAGCAGCATCGCCCGCACTCCGGTTTCGTTCTCCGATGCCGCCGCCTGTCCTTCGCGGCGAGAGGATCTATGAGGCAGTTCTTCAAGTGTCTCGGCAACGAGTGTCAATTGGGCCGGAACGCCACGGGCTGCCATCACACCCATATCACGGTTCATCAGTATCTCCGGCTTGGGCAGCCCACCCATATTGCAAATTGATTCGATGACATGCTGGAGATCTTCGGATGCCTGCGCGTCGCGATAACTCGGTGGAATCGCAAAGACACTGGTCCGATGCCCTGTCTCGACCGGTCTTTGTCCTCGACCAGCTCGAGATGCCTCCCGTTGCTGAATCACCCAAATCGGTCTGCCTCCTTGTTCGTCACCGATTTTGTCGACGTTGATGCCCGGAAGCGAGTCGGTCAAGTAGGCACAGGATTCAGCCGTCACACCGACAAGCGATACGGCCGGCATTTTGAGTGTCGAGTCGGAATGGAGCAACACGATGTTGCCGTCGGGCGATGCCGTCTGCACCGCCTTGACCCATTCGGCGAGCGAGCCACCCTTGAAGTCAATGTCAAAAGCTTCGCCGCCAAAGGCTGCGGCAGAGCATGCAATCGCCAGTACGGTTCCTGTCATCAGTTTCATGTGAATTCTCCTGAGGCATCAATGGCCTCGGCTGGATCCCTGCATTGGATGAGAGAGGCAGACTAACGCGCCGCCCACGCCGTCGATTGCCGGGAACCTCAATAAAACTCTGATGACTGCGATCAGGCTTTCCAGCCGCTGTTTTCGGTCGCGCTGGCGAGAGACCAGATCGCCTCAAGGGCTTCCATGACACCCTGTCCGGTCGCGCCCGAAGCGGCGAGCACCCGCTCACCGCTCGCCTTCTTGAGTGCCTCGACAAGCCGAATCCGGGTGATCTCATCAATGAGATCACACTTGTTGAGCAGGACGACTTCCGGCTTGTCCATCAAGACATCACCGAAGGCCTCGAGTTCTCCGCGGATCAGTCGCCAGTTCTCCACCGGATCGGTGCCGTCTATGGGAACTGCGTCCAGCACATGCAGAATGACTGCATTGCGTTCGACGTGCTTGAGAAAGTCGTGTCCCATTCCGGCGCCGACTGCGGCACCTTTGATGAGTCCGGGCAGATCGGCAATGACCAGCCGCCGCTCGCCGGGAAGTTCTGCAATCCCAAGATGCGGCGACTTAGTGGTGAAGGGATAGTCCGCAACTTTCGGACGAGCGGCGCTCACCGCGGAGAGCAAGGTCGACTTGCCCGCGTTTGGAAGACCGACAAGACCGACATCTGCAAGCAACTTGAGTTCGAGATCGAGCGTTCGTTCCTGCCACTGACCGCCGGGCGTTGCCTCGCGCGGGGTCTGATTGGTCGATGACTTGAAGTGTTCGTTGCCGAGTCCGCCTTGACCCCCTTTGGCCACAACGACCTGCTGCCCGGTTGTTGTGATCTCCGCCACGGTCTCGCCGGTATCGCGGTCCACCGCGATCGTCCCGAGCGGCACCGATACCAATCGATCGTCTGCATTGTGTCCGTGCATGGAGGAGCCGAGCCCGGGCATTCCGTTCTTGGCGCGGTAGTGCGGGCGAGGCGTGAGCGAGAGCAAGGTCGAGAGGCTCTCGTCTCCCACAAGCACGACGTCTCCGCCGTTGCCACCATTGCCACCGTCGGGGCCGCCCTTGGGTCGGTACTTCTCTCGCCGCAGACTCACGCAGCCATTGCCGCCCTTGCCCGATCGGATGAAGATTGTGCAGCGATCTACGAGCATGGGCGTGGCTCATCAAAGAAAAACGCGGGCGACAAGTGCCCGCGTGGATGATCTCAGAATCGAAGGGGGCCGATCAGCCGGCCTTTTCAACCGCCGTGTATCGAGGCGTGGTGGCATCCGCCGGGACGATATCGATCTTGCGACCTCGGAAATGCACGGTGCCAGCCTGCTTGGCGTAGAGAGTGTCATCACGGCCCCGTCGGACGAGGTACCCGGGGCGAAAATGCGTACCGCACTGCCGCACGATGATGGCCCCAGCCTTGGCGTACTGGCCCCCATAGAGCTTCACGCCGCGAAACTGCGGATTGGAGTCGCGCCCGTTCTTGGTGGACCCCTGTCCCTTCTTATGTGCCACAGCAGATCTCCTGATGAAAAAACCGAGCCGGGCAGTATAGCAGGAAGGGGTCAGATGCCGGTATTTGACCCTGTTCTCCGGCGAATCCGGGCCAGCAATTGCTCCAGCGGCACCGACTGTCCATCAAGGTCCACCCGCCGACCCGCCTTGAGATCTGCCAGCAACCGCTTGACGCTTGCGTGGACCGATGAGTGGGTTCGACGACCCATGGCCATGGCGATCTCGGGATAACTGGCGGTTGTCAATTCTCGGGCGAGCACGGCGATCAAGCCGCGGGCGAGCACAACCCGCTTCGCCCTGCCGGTGCCCCCAAGATCGGCCTGCTGCACCCCCAGGATGCCGCACGTCGCGGCCATGACCACTTCAATGGTCACCGGCCGCCGAATGGCCAAACGCCCCTCGGCTGTTGCTTCGGCGACATCGGCACCGGTCACCGAACCACCACGCTGCCGCATGGCCTTGAGCGCCCCGACGCGAGCAAGCAGTCCGTGAATCTCGCGCACGCTGTTGGGGCACTGCTCGACGATGGCATCGATGGCGGACGGCGTCAAAGTGAGCCCGCGGGCCAAACTGACCCGCTCAAGCACCGCCCGACGAAGCGGCTCATCGGGCATTTCGACCTGCACAAGCATCCCGCTGGTGCAGCGGCTGATCAACGCCGTATTGAATCGCTTGATGACATTGGGGTGCGCGTCGGACGCAAGCACGATGCGGGCGCCGCTGAGCCTGATGGCATCGAGTGTGTGAAGGATCTCATCCTGCGTCCTGGTCTTGCCCGCCACGAAGTGCACATCATCTACCGCCAGCAGGTGCAGCCGCCGCATGGATCGACGAAACTGCTCGAGTTGCGAGTGCCGAACGGCCTGAATGAACTCGTTGGTGAATTCTTCGCCGGTCATGTACCGCATGGGCGCCCCGGGGTTCTGGCGACCGAATCGGGCGCAGATGCCTTGGAGCAGATGTGTTTTCCCTACGCCGCAGTCGCCATGGATGAAAAGCGGTGATAGATGGTGCGCGGCGGGGTCATCGACAATCGTACGGGCCGCGGTCCAAGCGAGTTGATTGCTGGCGCCTACGACGAGATCGTCGAGGTCGTGAAAGCGGCGCCGTGGACGCCCCGATCGCTGCGCCTTCCCGGGAAGCGTTTGTTCGGGGTCCTGCTCCGCCGTCTCTCGAATCTGCACGTGAACATGTGTTGCCGTCGCGCCGACATCCTCCGCGATGGCGTCGAGATCCTTCGCAAACCGCCGTGTGATCCAGTCGGCCTCGAATCTTGAGGCGGCAGATACCTGCAACACCCCATCCTCAAGCCCAATAACAGCATGGCCGAACCACATTCGGTACGAGGTCTTGCCGATTCGCTCTTGGAGTGCGCGAGTCAGGGTTGGTGGTGAAAGGTCGGTCACGCAAACGCCTCGGGAGTTGATGCGGCCCACTGTGGGCCGACAGCCGAACAACCGACAATCCCTGTCCCGCATGGAGAGCATGAGACAGCGATGGCGCGATGATCCCGCGACGGGACATGATCCCTCCTTCCTGAGAAACCGTGTTGTCGCAGCGTCTGGCGACCCAAGGGGCGCGAGACGCGAGAAAGTGCGTCATCCGCTGTCCCTGCTCCCCGGCACCGGCGTTCGAGTCAAGTCCGACACTCGTAACCGATGGTCCATCCTTGGACGCGGGCAATCTAGCCGGGATCACGCATGACCACAACCATCAAAACGTCGATTCAGATGCCGCTGCAACGAGGATTCGCCTGAAAGCAAGGTGTTCGAGCGTCGCAAAAAAACTTCATCCACCGCAGGATCGCCGCGGTGTCGATGTCATGTGGACATCTTGCCCAGAGGCGGGTTCCACTTGCATTCTCCGTGTCGAGCGGATAACGGCCCGCTGTGTATTCGAGTGCCTGAATCCCATCCGGTGATACACCTTCCGCGCAGGCACATTGCTCGCGTCGACCGCAAGACGAAGCATACGCACGCCTTTCGCCGAAAGACGCCCCATCATGTGTGACAGAACGGCGATGCCGATGCCCTTTCCCCTCGCGTCAGGGCAAAGCCCGATGTACGCCAAATCGGCGACTTTGTCAGCGCCGCATGTCATCAATACGCATCCGACCGGAACACTGTCGAGCAGAATGGTTTGCCAGAGTTCTGGAACAACACGTCCACCAGCGCGATGACCGACCACAATGTCCTCCGTGCGTCGAAGGCCGTGCAGGCC
>DOVP01000302.1:1982-9156 GCA_003520025.1 Phycisphaerales bacterium | reverse complement strand
TTCAATCATGCCGGAATTCTTGTTTACCAATTCCAGCGTGGGCGTGTCGGCACCAGCCATCCGAGGCTGCCCGAGCAGCGATGCGGCAACAATCCAGCCGACTGCGACGAGACAGAGTCCATAGAAGAGCCACGACTTGTCGCTCCGGAAGGCGAACTCCCAGTGCCGCTGGAAGCGGTACTTCTGGGTTCGCATGGACTGATAGGGACGCACGAAGTAGTTCACCGGGAAGGTCCAGAAGTGGACGAGTTTGGTGAACGGGAAGTAGGCGAAGAAGCAGAGCGCTAGGAATACGTGCCACTTGGTGAGCACGCTCGCCGACTCCATGAGTTCTGGCTGGGGGTGCAACGTCCAGAGGCTTGCCGACCAGGCGGAGGCCGTGTAGGCGATACCGAAGATCCGATGGGTCAGCACCTGGAAGAGAGCCAGTGCCACGATTGCGATCAGGAAGAAGTGGATCGCGTAATCCTCGAACTGGCTCATGGCGGCGACCTCGGCATTGGTCATGCGACGCCACAGCATGAGAATTGAACCGACCAGCACCATGAAGCCACCGACAATGCCGAGCCAGTAGAAGACCACCACTGAGGACTCGGAGCCGATCAGTCCTCCAAAGAGGCCAAAGAGGTGACCTGTCAGCAGCAGCACCAGACCCCAGTGGAACAAGGTCGAGGCGCCGCCGAGCAGTCGCCGGCCGAACATGCCGCTGGCCCTCGTGCTCCACGAGTACGGACGGAACACCATCCTGACGACGGGCACCACGAAGAAGAGCACGATGCAGATGTACGGGAAGACACCCCAAAGAAAGTTGTTCATTGGTTCGCTCTCAACTGACTGCGGTCGTAGCTGTGACGGCCGGTGCGGCCGGATCGCAGCGTGTCAACAAATGAAGTCGATGCTGCCGGTGCAGCAGCGACGGTTGGTGAGGTACTGGTGGTAGTCCCACCGGAGGCGGCGGGTTTCTGCGACACCACGGATGGTGCCACGGCAACGATGGCTGGCGCAGGCGCCGATGCCGGTGGCTCAAGAAGAGCCTCCAGATACGACTCCGCCCCGTCGCTCGGGCCGCTGGCGATGTATCGAACAAGCACAAACGAGATCGCCGAAGCAATCAGCAAGGCTCCGATGAAGCCCCATGTGTCGGCAGCGGTCGTCTTCATGCGGTGGTTCCCTCGATGATGGGAAGTCGAACGGTTGATTCCATTTCGCCCTCGGGCTGCCACGCAGGCGTGTCGCCCATGCGGCTCAGGTCCTCGACGGCGGCGGCTTGGATGGAAGGCAGAAGAACCAAGTACGGGCTCTCGTATTTAACCATGGCTTTCTCCATGCCCTCGATGCCGGGCAGGAAGCACCGCTCGATGAAGCGGCGGCGAAGTCCAATGGTGTCCTTCTCTCGCTGCTCGAGACTGATCGCGAGAAACTCCAACATGACCGGAAGGAAGTCGGGCATTTCACAGCCACCGAGGTCCAAGCCGAAGTGCTGGTAGATCCCAGAGAGTTCGAGAAGGTAGGGGTTGCGGGCACCACTGCCGATGCCATTGCAGGTCGATGGCTCATCAAAGAGATGTGAACCGAGATAGAGCGGCACCGGGGGGCTCAACTCGAGCGTCTGGAGGTACTCCGACTCACTCTGGCAATCGGGATCACCCATGAAGAGATCGATCCCGTACACGATGCCGGCGTACTTGTCGTCGATCGCTTCGCGAAGCGTCTTCATGCGACCTGCGTCACGCTCGGCGGGGCTGAGCAGCAACTCGGCGAGAAGCCGCCAGGCTGAAATGAGATCTTGGTGCTCCATCGATCAGCTCCCCACTTCCTCGCGGGCGCCGTGGAAGGTGTCTCGCCTCACAGGACGCTTGCCTGGTGTCATTTCTGCGAAGCCTGAGTAGCCACGCTCGATATACGGCGAATTGTCCGTCCGCTCTCGCCGCGTGGTCGGAACGACGAACCGCTCGTGGTAATGAGCAAGAGACAGCAGGCGATGCATGTCCTTGGCGTCCTGCTCGCTCAGGCCGACCTTGTCCAGTATTTCCAAATCGGTCTGCCCTTCGACGCGGATCGACCGGCGGTAGCCGCGAACAGCCAGTTGCCGCAGCAAGGCGATTTCAACCGGCTCTGGATTGCCCGCCGAGAAGAGATTGGCGAGGAACTTGACCGGAATGCGAAACTCGTCAAGGTTCGGCAGTACCGTCTTGCCGTCAACCATATTGAGGGTGTCTTCGCCCTCGGGCGTCGTCTTGACCGGGCTCTCCGGTGGAATGTAGAACAGACTTGGCAGCGTGCGGAACTCAGGATGCAGCGGCAAGGCGATGTGCCAGTCCTTGACCATGCGGTAGACGGGGGAACGCTGACATGCATCGAGCCACGATTCGCTGATGCCCTGCTTGCGGGCTTCGGCGATGATCTCGGGGTCGTGCGGATCAAGAATGATGTCCCGCTGAGCGGTTACCAATTCCTGCTCGTCCATATTGGCCGTCTCGGCGACACGGTCCATGTCATAGAGCAGCGGACCCATGTAGCGGATGCGGCCTGGACAGGAATGGAAGCAGGCCGGAGGTTGTCCTGTCTCGAGACGGGGGTAGCACAGGATGCACTTTTCCATCTTGCCGGTGCGCCAGTTGTAGTAGGGCTTCTTGTAGGGGCAGGCCGACACGCAGTATCGCCAGGCTCGGCATCTGTTCTGATCGATCAGGACGACGCCGTCTTCCTCCCGCTTGTAGCCGGCGCCGCTCGGACATGCGCCCACGCAGGCGGCGTTCAGGCAGTGATTGCAGATGCGAGGCAAATACATCATGAACGAATCACGGAAACTCAAAAAGGCCTTCTTCTCCTCTTCGCTCATACCCTCGAAGTTCATCTCGGCACCGCCGCTGCCCTCATACGACGCGCCGGCCCCGTTGTCCTCCCAGTTCACGCCGTAGGTGATCTCGACGTTCTCCTCCCCGGTGATCATCGACTTCGGGCGTGCCACGGGTTGGGAGTACTTCGTGGGCTTCTCTGAATGGAGATCTTCATAGGTGTACGTGACCGGCCCCTTGCCGTAGTACTCCTCCATCTGCGGCATGACCGGGTTGTAGAACAGATTCATCATGGTCCAGAACCGCGAGCCGATGCGAAGTTTCGGGCCACCGCTACCGGACTGCTTCCAACCGCCGCGATACCGGTCCTGATCTTCCCAGCGTTTGGGATAGCCCATGCCCGGCTTGGTTTCGACGTTGTTCCAGAACATGTACTCCGCCCCCTCGCGGTTGGTCCACACGTTCTTGCAGGCCACCGTACAGGTGTTGCACCCCAAGCACTTGTCGAGGTTGAACACCATGCCCATCTGTTGTTTGATCTGCATCAGCAGGATCTCCAATTCTGTCTCATGAAAAGCGCGGCCATCACGGAAGCTTGGCGACGTCCTTGTCTTCGTAGATGACCTTCTGCTTGCCGGCCGCAAGCGGCATCTTGCGGATCATCACCGCACAATCCCGCTCCGACGGGCTCGGGCCCTGGTAGTTGAGGAAGTAGGTCCAGTTGGCATAACCACCGATCATCGTGGACGGATTCATCATCACCCGCGTCGGGGCGTTGTTGTTGCCACCACGCAGATCCGTCATGCCTCGTTCGCGGGCGAGCGGAGAGAACGGAACATTCACGTGTCGCTCGGAGGAGTGATAGAAGATCACACTGCCTCGCGGAATCGTCCCGCTGACGACGGCCCGCACGGTGGCGATGCCGTTCTCGTTGTAGATCTCGACCCAGTCGTTGTCGACGACATCGATCTCCTTGGCGTCCTCGTCGTTGATCCACACGACCTGACCACCGCGGAACAGATTGAGCATCTGCCACGTGTCCCAGAACATGCTGTGGATGGACCACTTGCCATGTGGCGTGAGGTAACGGAAGACCTTGGACTTGCCCGATGCGGCCTTATCAGGCTGACAGTCGCCAATCTTGACCATGTCGACCGGGGGCTTGTAGGTCGGCAGAGCTTCCCCGAGATCACGATAGGCCTGATGGTCGTAGTAGATTTCCTGACGACCGGTCAGCGTGTGCCACGGCTTGAGGGTTTCGATGTTGAGCGTCCAAGGAGCGTAGGTGCGACCTGGCCCTTCGATGGCGGACCAGTGCGGCGAGGTCATGCTGCGACGCGGCTGGGACTGAAGTTCCGGGTAGTGGTGATGGACTTCGGTGTCCCCTTCCACCAGATGCGCCAGCGGAACGCCGCATCGTTTCTCAAGATTCTCAAAGAGCATGTGTGAGACTTCGCCATCACTCTCGGGAGAGATGCGAAGGATCACTTCTGCGACCTGCTCCGCCTTCTCGAGCGACGGACGTCCATCTTTCTCGCCGACGAGATAGCTCGTCTTGAGATCTTCATAGACTTCGGTGAGGTCACCGTTGATTCCCTTGCATCCGTAGCCCTCCGGAGCGCATACGCGGGGACCAAAGGTCGTGTACTTGTCGAGAATCTTCGTGTAGTCGCGGGTAACCAACTTGACCTTCGGGAAGGTCTTTCCGGGAATCGCTTCGACATCACCGGCGTGCCAATCGTTGATTTCGCCGTTGGGCTGAGCCATCTCATCCTTCGAGTCGGTGATCATGGGCGTCATGACCAGATCCTCGAACTCGCCGGGCAGGTGCTTGGCGGCCAATTCGCTGATCTTGGCCGCGCAGACCTTAAAGGCATTCCAGTCGTCCTTGGCCTCCCATGGCGGGTCGTGCGCTGGGGTGAACGGATGGAAGAAGGAATGCAAATCGCTGCACGTCAGGTCGTATTTTTCGTACCAGTGGGCGGTCGGAAGAACGATGTCGGCGTAGTTGGCCGTCGAGTCCATACGCAGGTTGACGCTGACCATCAGGTCGAGTTTGCCGGTGGGCGCATCTTCGTGCCAGTCGATGCCCTTGATGAGCCCCTTCGAGCGGTCCTCGCCAAGCACGTTGTTGTGCGTGCCCATGAGGTGCTTGAGACCATATTCGTGTCCACGCATGCTCGTGCCGATGAGGTTGCCACGCCAGACCCAGAGAACCTTGGGATGGTTGTCGTCAGCATCGACATCTTCGAGCGCGAAGCGTTCCTTGCCCTGTGAGAACTGGTCCGCAACATATTGGCCGACCTTCTCCTCGGTATCGGCGCCCGCGGCGCGGGCTTCCTTGAGCAGTTCGATCGGATTCTTTTTGTCGATCTGTGGATAGAACGGCAACCACCCACTTCGAACGGCAAGCAGATCGACATCGGCGACGTGGTTGCCACCCTTCTCGGGGAATCGTTTGGCCCAGGGAGCCCAGATCGGATCGAGTTCCATGCCGTCGTAGCGGAACTGGTCCGTGTGGAAGTAGAAGTAGGAGGTGCTGTTGGCGTGCCGCGGCGTGTGTGTCCAGTCGCTAGCGCCGCCGAGGGTGCCGATGGCTGCGTAGGGGCGGATCTTCTCGGTGCCGACGTAGTGGTTGAAGCCGCCGCCGTTGCGTCCCATGCAGCCTGTCAGAATGCCCATGACAGCCATTGAGCGATAGATCAGCGGTCCGCCCTGATACCAGTGCAGAACCCCGGATCCCGTGATGAACATGCTCTTGCCTTTGGTCTTCTCGGCGTTGTCGGCCCACTCGCGGGCAACACGGATGACGAGATCGCGGCTCACGCCGGTCTCCTGCTCCTGCCATGCCGGCGAGAACGGAGCCGATGCGTCATCGTAATTCTCCGGGTAGGCACCCGAAAGGCCGCGACGAACGCCGACCTGTGCGAGCAGAAGGTCGTATGCGGTCGTCACGATGACTTCTTCGCCGTCCTTGTTTCGTACCCGCTTGATCGGAACGCCACGGCTGTGCGCGATGGCATTGCGCCCCTTGTCGGGCGTCGTGCCGAGTTCAAGGTCGAAGGTATCGGTGAAGTCGGCAAACTGAACCTGTACTTCCTCAAACGAACCATCCTCACCCATGCAGGAGAGCATCGGGTCGAACTCGGAGCCTGTGAAGTCTTCGCTCTTGAGGTTCCAGCGGCCGGTGTTCTGTTCTTCCCAGCGATAGCCGAGCGTGCCAATGGGCAGTTTGACCGTGCCGCTGCCCTGCTCAAGCTGCACGATCTTCCATTCCGCGTTCTCTTCGTTGGAATACTCGCTGAAGTCGCTTGCCCGCATAAAGCGGCCGGACAGGTAGGAGCCGTCCTCCTGCTTGTCGAGTTGCACGACGAAGGGCAGGTTGGTGTACTGCTTGGTGTACTCGTAGAAGTACTGGGCACGCCGATCGACATGGAATTCCTGCAAGATGACGTGGATGCAGGACATGATGAACGCCGCATCGGTACCGGGGTTGAGCGGGACCCAGAGGTCGGCAAACTTGGTCACGTCCGAATAGTTCGGAGCGAGATTGACGATTTTGCCGCCGTTGTATTTGTGCTCGGAGGCGAAGTGGCAATCGGGGGTCCGCGTCATGGGCAGGTTCGAGCCCATCACGATCCAGTAGGTGCTCTGATACCAGTCTGCCGCTTCGGCCACATCGGTCTGATCACCCCACATCATGGGCATGATGTGTGGGAGGTCGTGGTACCACTCGTAGAAACTCAGCATGGTGCCGCCGAGCAAATTGCACAGGCGGTGGCCGCCGAGGAAACTCACCATGCTCATTGCGGGAATGGGCGAGAAGGAGGCAAGGTGGTCGGGGCCGTACTTCTTGGTGGTATAAATAATTGCCGCCGCCCAGATCTCGGTGGTCAGATCCCAACTGCTTCGTCGCCATCCGGCTTTGCCGCGAGCGGCGCGGTAGGTGGCTTTCCGCTCTGGGTCTTCGACGATGCTGCCCCAGGCTTCGACGGGATCCTTGCCGGAAGCACGTTCCTGCTCGTAGTACTCAAGCAGAACACCGCGAACATAGGGGTACTTCGGACGGACCGGACTGTACGGATACCACGAAGCGGAGATGCCCCGCTGGCAGCCACGAGGCTCGTAACTGGGCGTATCGTCCCTGATCTGTGGCCAATCGACCTTCTGAAGTTCCCAACAGATCAAACCGTTCTTGACAAATACTTCCCACGAACACGAGCCGGAGCAGTTGACGCTGTGGCTGGTGCGGACGGTACGGTCATAGGACCACCGCTCGCGGTAGAAGTCTTCCCAATCGCGTGGCTCATCGGCCACTCTGAACCAGCGGGATCCAACTGTCATGCCTCGGTCTCCTGTTGCTGGGGCGAAAGGCC
>DOVP01000302.1:0-1581 GCA_003520025.1 Phycisphaerales bacterium | reverse complement strand
CGCCGTTGGTCATAGACAAGGTTGACAACCACGTTGCGGCCGATCGGATGCTTCCGCTCGGGTCCATTGACAACGGGGTCGTCGCTCATCGCTTGAATGGCGACGTACATCAGCTCGTCAGGGTGCTGCTGCCACCAAATCTCATAGTCCCAGTCTTGAAGTCCGACGTGCGTTTCACCGCTGGTCAGTGTGGGATCGGTCGGATCGATGTCCCACTGCGGAACTCGCGGCCAACCATCCCAATGTTCGTTGGGGAGATCCATCTCAGGCGACGGGAGCGGTTCGGGACCACCTTCACCGAAACCAGAGTCTTCAGCGATGCCCGCCTGTTGGAGACGAGCCGTTTCTGGATCGATCACCGGAAGCGAGAAGGCTTGATCATCACACTGCCCATTGCTGCTGCCGCAGCCGCATGTGGATTCCTTGGGCCAACTGACTCGCACACGATCAACACCCTCGATACCACCGAGTTCCCGCTTGATGGCAGCGGCAAGTGCGTCGTGCTCGTATGTGTCGCCTTGGGGCGAGGAGAGCTCAACGCAAACGATCGAATCGTCGACCGAGACATTTAGTATCAAACCGGCCGACATCAGATCGGTTTTCGTTTTCGGATCGCGAAGCGATGCGAGTCGCTCCAAAACCATGGGTTCTGCGCTGACCATGTCCCTGCACTCCTGACGCTGCCGCGAAAAAACTACTTTGTGAACGAAGGCACGATACCGATCGAAGACTAGTTTGTCTAGATATCCCTAATTGATTTTTTTTGCCCTAATTGGGGCGTGAAGGCGGTCACCCCCTCCCCACGCCCCCGCAGGCCAAGAGTCAAGATCCCCACCCATTTTGAAATCTAGACAAGATTCTCCTGTATTATGTGATACTTCACAGATACCCACCACCTCCCCGTAGGCCCGTTCACAGGAGTCCCCCACAGTGACCATTACGCTCGAAACACCCGTCGGCGAAATCGCCTCGCGTCACCCACTGGCCACCCGCATCTTTGCCCGCCACCAGATTGATTTCTGCTGCGGCGGCGGCAAGCCACTCGGTGAAGTGTGCCAAACCAAGGGCATCGACGGGTCTACGGTTGTCGCAGAGATCGAGCAAGAACTCTCCACTGGCCCTGATACGGATGCTCAGTGGGACACCGCCCCCCTCGATGACCTGATCGAACACATCCTCAGCACCTACCACCGCAGTCTCGACGAGGAACTCCCCCGCCTTGAAGCCATGCTTCGCAAGGTCAATACGGTCCATGGCGAGAAGGATCCCAAACGGCTCGCGGAACTACTCGATGTCTTCCTCGGACTCAGAGCCGAACTGACCGAGCACATGATGAAAGAGGAGCAGATTCTGTTTCCGATGATTCAAGCGGGGCAAGGTAGTTTCGCCACCGGACCCGTGTCGGTGATGGAACACGAGCATGAGTCCGCGGGCAATGCGCTTCGGCAGATGCGATCACTCACCGACGACTACACGCCACGATCTGACGCGTGCAATACATGGCGGGCCCTGTGGGCCGGCCTGGAACAACTCGAAGTCGATCTGCACCAGCACATTCATCTTGAGAACAACATTCTGTTC
>DOVP01000161.1 GCA_003520025.1 Phycisphaerales bacterium | reverse complement strand
GAGGCTTTCCACCATGGGCTTCACGCTTGCCACCGAGGTCGCCGCTGGCACCCTGTTGGGATGGTTGGTCGATTGGGGGTTCGGATTCGACAGGACCTTCATTGTGGTTGGAGCCATCGTCGGTGTGCTGGTCGGCCTCTCGAGTTTCATCCGCGCCGCCCTGGCCGAAAACCGGCGGTTGGAGCAGAAAAGGCGATGAACACGCCCTCTTCGCCCAACATCACGCTTCCCACCATCACGCTGCTGGTCACGGCGATTGGTACCGCGGCGCTGGCTGCAGCGGGCTGGACACTCGTCACCCTGCTGGGCCCATGGGACACCCCCACGACCCTCACCGGACTGCTGGCGATCGGCATCGTCGCGGCTGTCGCGATCTGCGGCACCTTGGCGATGCGACCGTGGCGAGCAAGGTCGATTTTATCGTGGGGTGGCGTGCTGATCGCAGCCTCAATCGGTCGTGCCATCGTCGCCATCGGGATCTGCCTGCTGCTATACTTCGCGGCTCGCCAATCGGTGGGGCCCTTGCTCATCGGCGCCTTGGTGGGGCTCGTTGCCGTTCTGATCGGCGAGACCACCGTTGCGGCAAAGCAGTTCAAGCAAGCAACGGCATGATTTGACGATCTCGCACCCTCCCGGACCCTCTTCTTCATGACACCAATGATCCATCTGCTGGCATCCGAGAACCCAATCGGTCATGTCGTCGATCAGAAACTCGACTGGATTCACGGTTCGCTGACCATGCATATGGTCACGCTGGTCGTTGCAGGGCTCATCGGTCTGGCAGTCCTGCTTCGTGCTGCTTCCGCCATCAAGACTGGGCCTGAAGATCTGGCCGCGGATCGCCACCTCACCAAGGGGTACCTGTCTCAGCTCGTCGAGGTCATTTCGATGTACCTCATCGAGAATGCGATTCGTCCGATTCTCGGCAAGGACACGGATCGATTCCTGCCCTTCCTGCTGTCCCTCTTCTTCTTCATCCTCACCTGCAATCTGCTCGGCCTGATTCCGATGCTCGATCTGCAGTACGCGTTCACTGGATTCAATGCTTCCGAGGAACGCCGAATGCTCTTCGGAGGCACGGCGACAGCCAATCTCGCCGTGACGCTCGGCCTGGCGTTGTTGTCCTTCATCGCCATTCAATATCAGGGCTTCCGATCGCTGGGTGTCAAAGGCTGGATGAGCCACCTTTCTGGTGGCGCACCGCTCTACCTGCTGCCGATCATGCTGCCGGTCGAATTGCTCGGGCTGTTCATCAAGCCGGTGGCGCTTGCAATCCGCCTCTTCGCCAACATGGTGGCCGGGCATACCCTCCTGGCCGTGATCGCATCCTTCGGCACCATGGCGATGATGGCTACGGAGAACTGGCTCACCTCGGGCTCGATTTCCATTCTCGCCATCATCGCGGCGGTTCCAATCAGTTTCCTTGAATTGTTCGTCGCCTTCCTTCAGGCCTTCATCTTCATGTTCCTCACAACGGTGTTCATCGGGCAGATGACCCATCATCACGAGGAGCACGAGGAGCACGAGGAGCACGACGAGCCCCATGTCCCCGAAGGGGTATTGGCTCACTGATCACACAGTCGCGCGATCTGCTCAGTGGGAAGATCGCCGAAGTTCATCAACCCCACAGGACGTGACCCACGACGTCCTCCCCCACGCGGGCCACTTGAGTACACGAAGCACAGCCATGAAGAACCTCATCATCATGATCGGACTGACCTATCTCGGCCTTTCCCTCCTCGGCGACACCGCCCTTGCCGCTGAGTCCGCCGACGCTGCGACCAACGCAGCGCAAAATGGTCTCAAGGGCATCGGTGGCGGCCTCGCCGCAGGACTCGGTGCCGTCGGCGCTGGCATCGGCATCGGCCAGATCGGAGGCGGAGCCGTGCAGGCCATCGCCCGTCAACCCGAAATGGCCGGCACGATCGGCACCAACATGATCATCACCGCGGCACTGGTCGAGGGCGTGGCCCTCTTTGCAGTCGTGGTCGGCATCTTGGGCATCCTCTGATCACCTTCGCGTGACGAGTTCCTTCGGGGAATCGCCCCGAGGGAACTCGCATGCATGTCTGGAGTGACACGATGTTGTACATCCTTGCATCCGAAGCGGCCGCCAATCCCGTTCAAGTCGAATGGCTGACGCTTGTCACGACGATCGTCGTATTTCTGATCTTCTTCGGCGTGGCCGCCGTCATGGTCTGGCCGAAGATCCTCGGCGGACTCGACGAGCGCGAACAGAAGATTCGAAGCGAGATCGAGCGTGCCGAAGCTGCCCGAGCCGAGGCGGCTGAATCGCTTCGCCAGCAGGAAGAGGCCCTGCGAACTGCACGGATCGAGTCAAACGAGATGATCGCCAAGGCTCGTTCCGATGCGGAGCAGTCCGCCCGCGACATGCGCCAGCGTGCCGAGGACGAACTTCAATCACTCCACAAACAGGCACGCCGTGAAATCGAATCGGCCCGGGAGTCCGCCATCAAGGACATCTCGGCCCACGCGACCGGTCTCTCGACCGCGATTGCCCAGCAGATTCTCAAGCGGGAGATATCGGTCGATGATCAACAGGACCTGATTGATCAGACGCTTCAAGATTTCGCCAAAGCCCGTTCAGACTGAACTATTCGACCATGACCGCTCACACCGACACCTTGGCCCGCATATACGCTCGAAGCCTCTTCGATCTCTGTGATCAGGCTGGCGGCCGTGACAAGATCCTCGAAGTCGCTGACGAACTCGAGCAGATCTGCGAGTTGATCCGAAGCGATACATTCTTCCGCGAATACCTCGAGTCACCGGTCATCGACACCGCCAGACGCGCGATTGGTGTGCGAGCGATCTTTGCCGACCGCATTACCGATCTCGTAGTGCGTTTTCTCCTTGTGCTCAATACAAATGGACGGTTGAACCGCATTGAATCGATTCACGCCGCCTTTGACGAGTTGGTGCAGGAAGCATGGGGTCGCGTCGAAGTCGATGTTTGGACGGCGATACCGCTAGCCAGCGAGCAGAAGCAGGTGCTCTCCGCCCGGCTCCATGAGATCCTCAGCAAGGAGCCCGTGCTTCATGCCTGGACCGACGAGACGCTCATCGGCGGCATCAAGATCCGGATCGGAGACCAGTTGATCGATGGATCGGTCGCAGCACAACTGAAACAACTGGCAAATAATCTGCACACCAACGGCAACCGAATCATCTCCGAAATGCCTGACTCGTTCATGATGATCTCCAAAAGCGAGGAGCGATTTCAATGACACGGCTCTACCCTGTGATTGCCCTGCTCGCCCTGTGCACGATCGCCTCAGCGAACTCTCCGAGACTGACCGTCCAGGGAGAAGCTCGTCTTGAGGTGCCCGCCGATCAGTTCTCGCTGACCATCGGGGCGACCGCAACCGCATCGACGGTCAAAGCTGCGCGAACTGAGGTCGATGCCACCATGACCAAGTTGATCGCCATGGTGAGCACCGCCGGTCTGAAACGGGACGAAGAATGGCATACCGGTCGGTATGACATTTCTCCACAGTGGAAACCACGACCACGCGGCCAACAGAGTGACACTTGGACACCGGAGATCATCGGCTACTCGGTACGATCCTCGATCGCCATCACAACTGAACAGATGGCATTGGCTGGCGTGCTCGTGGCCGAAGCAGCCAAGGCTGGTGCCAATGAAATCGGTGCCCTGAACTTCTCTCTCTCGAATCCACGTTCCAGCCGGAGCAGGGCCATCCAGACCGCCACGAAGCATGCCATTGCCGACGCCACCACACTCGCAGAGGCAGCGGATGTCGATCTCGTGCGGATCCTGCAACTCTCGCTCGATGGTGCCCAGACCACCCCACCGCGGCCCATCGAATACAAGGCTGCAATGGTGGCCTCCCGCGCATACGACATGGATTCCGCGCCCGACATCACCGGGGGCATGGTGACCGTCACGGCCAATGTGACCGCCGAATGGGAAATCATCTCAAAGAACGGGGATCAGACCGACCAGAGTGGTTCTACAGACTGACAGGACATAGACCAGTGAAGATCAAGACCGAAGAAATTACCGCCGTTATCAAGCAGGAAATCGAACAGTTCGCCAGCGAACTGGAGGTCTCAGAAGTTGGACGCGTCGTGGAGGTCGGTGACGGCATCGCCCGTGTCTACGGGCTCTCCTCCTGCATGGCCAGCGAGTTGCTTGAGTTCGACACCAGGCGGGGCAGCGTCATGGGACAGGCGATGAACCTCGAGTCCGACACGGTCGGCGCGGTCATCTACGGCGACTACCTCGCGGTTCGTGAGGGTGACACCGTTCGCACGACCGGCCGCCTGCTCGAGGTGCCGGCGGGCGATGCCCTGCTTGGCCGCGTGGTCGACCCCCTGGGCAACCCAGTGGATGGCCGAGGTCCAATCGAGACGACTGCCACCCAGAAGTTGGACATCGTGGCCCCTGGCATCGCCGCTCGGCAGCCCGTGACCGAGCCGCTCCAAACCGGCATCAAAGCCATCGACTCGATGATTCCCATCGGTCGCGGTCAACGCGAACTCATCATCGGTGACCGAAAGACGGGCAAAACCGCCGTCGCCCTCGACGCGATCATCGCCCAGAAGGAGTATTGGGGCACCGATCAGGCAGTGGTCTGCGTGTATGTCGCAGTCGGTCAAAAGGATTCGACGGTTGCGGCTGTTGTGGACACGCTGCAGCGCCATGGTGCCATGGACTACACCATCGTCGTCAACGCCGGCGCCTCGACACCTGCCCCGCTGCAGTACATCGCCCCCTACGCCGGCTGCGCCATGGCCGAGTACTTCATGAATCAGGGCAAAGACAACAAACTTCCCAAGCATGCGTTGTGCGTCTATGACGATCTCTCCAAACAGGCGACGGCCTACCGACAACTCTCGCTGCTGCTGCGGCGTCCGCCCGGCCGCGAAGCCTATCCCGGCGACGTCTTCTATCTGCACAGCCGTCTGCTTGAGCGAGCCACCAAACTCTCCGATGACAATGGCGGCGGCTCCATCACTGCTCTGCCGATCATCGAAACGCAGGAAGGTGACGTCTCGGCGTACATCCCGACCAATGTGATTTCGATCACCGATGGTCAGATCTACCTGCAGCCAGAGCTCTTCGCCTCGGGCGTCCGCCCCGCAGTGAATGTGGGCATCTCAGTGAGCCGCGTCGGCGGCAACGCGCAGATTAAGGCCATGAAGGAAATCGCCGGCTCACTGCGGCTGGACCTCGCGGCCTTCCGCGAACTCGAAGCCTTCGCCCAACTCGGCACCGAACTCGACGCGATCAGCCAGCGGCAACTCGACCGTGGTGCCCGCATGGTTGAATTGCTCAAACAGGGCCAGTACGCGCCGTACGATGTCATCGACCAGTGCATCTCGATCTTTGCTGGCGCTAAAGGCTTCCTCGACGATGTCGACCTGTCCCGGGTCCACGAATTCGAACGGGGACTCTTGGACTACTTCCAAGGCCCCGCCAAGGATCTCCGTGCCGAACTGGTCGCCGAGAAGTCCTTCAAGAAGATCGGTGACAAGATGGAAGCCGCTGTCGGCGAGTACAAAGCGGGCTTTGTCGCGAGGGAGCCAGGTGTCGGGGGCTGATCCCTTTTGGCCACATCGGACGCCCATACCCGATAATGGCCACACCATGACAGCCCACCCCCTGCTTCCAGCCGCTCTCGATGCGGTCGCCACAGCATCCGCCCTGACCCGCGCCGTGCAGGCCGCCCGAACTGATGTCGCGCAACACATCAAGGATGATCGCAGCCCGGTCACCGTGGCCGACTATGCGGCGCAGGCGATCGTCTCGATGATTCTGGCCGAACACTGCCAGACCGACGATCGGCTCATCGTTGGCGAAGAGCAGGCAGATGAACTGCGAAGCAACAAGCAGACAGACATTCGCCACGCCGTCGTCACAACCGTCCAGCAGTGGAGACCTCAGGCAAGCGAACATGATGTCATGGATGCCATCGATGCGTGCGACCACGATGGCACAGCCGACAGTTACTGGACACTCGATCCGATCGATGGAACCAAGGGCTTCCTGCGAGGACAGCAGTACGCCATCGCCCTCGGATACATCAGGCAAAATTGTGTCGTGCTCGGTGTACTTGGATGCCCAAATCTCCCCACTGACGTGGCTCGGACTCCTGCCGAACCGGACCCGGCACGATGCGGCTCGCTTTACGCGGCGGTGCTTGGATCTGGCGCGTGGGAATTCCCCGCCGCCGATCCCAACGAATCGCCCATGCGAGTTACTTGCCCCGTGTGGACACCATCACGCCCCGTGCGAACGTGCGCCAGCGTCGAGGCCGCTCACTCCAATCGATCGGCTACCGATGATCTGCTTGATCGCCTCGGTGTCAAGACCGAGCCCGTTCGCCTCGACAGTCAGGCCAAATATGCCGTCCTGGCCAGAGGGCAGGCGGACGCATATCTGCGTCTCCCCACGTCCAAGTCCTATGTTGAAAAGATCTGGGATCACGCCGCGGGCAGCCTCGTCGCGAGCGAAGCCGGCGCCATCGTGACCGACATCACTGGGGCCCCTCTGGACTTCGGTCACGGTCCCAAGCTCGAAGCAAACCGTGGCGTCATTGCCGCCGCCGAGGGATTGCATGATCGATTGATAGAGGCGAGTATGACGCTCGGCCTGTCCACTACCTGAGGATTCCACCGCCTTTGGACTTCGACGCCTGGTACACGATTGCCGTTCTGATCGTCGTGATCGGATCACTCATCTCCAACAGGATGGGAATGGATGTCGCCATTCTCGGCGGACTGGTGATGCTCATGCTCGGTGGTGTCATTGACATCAGACAGGCGACTGAAGGCTTTGCATCCACCGCCGTACTGATGTTGGCCGGGTTGTTCATCATTGCAACCGGACTTGAGCGGACCGGCGCCATCTCCCACTTTGCCAGGCGACTACTCGGGAGACCTACCACCATCGCCGCTGCGCAGCTGCGGCTGATGGTGCCCGTATCACTGCTCTCTGGCTTCATGAACAACACGCCGATTGTGGCGGTATGCCTGCCGATCGTTCGAGATTGGGCTCGCCGGATGCGAATCAGCCCCTCTCACCTGTACATGCCCCTCAGTTTCGCCGCGATTCTCGGTGGCAAACTCACGCTCATTGGGACTGCCTCCAACATCATTCTGATGGAAGACTACGTGCAGTGGTTCGATTCAGATGGTGCCAAATGGGCAGGCATGCTCGGCTTTGATGCCCCGAGTTCCTTCATGCAGTTCTTCGGTGTTGCCGCAATTGGTCTTCCATGTCTTGTCGTCGGGCTCGGCTTCATTGTGCTGGCATCTCCGTTCCTCCTGCCGATTCGCAAGGCGGTTGCAGCGGATGACTTTCTTGATGCCCGAAACTACCAAGTCGGCTTCGTTGTCAAGAAAGGATCACCAGTCATCGGGCAGCGCATCGAACAAGCAGGCCTTCGACAACTCCCGGGCTTGTTTCTCAGTGGAGTCGAGCGGAGTGGCGTTGCGCTGCCCGCCGTAGGCCCCAACCTTGAACTGGCGGAAGGTGACCGGCTCGCATTCGTCGGCGTGTTGGACTCGGTCATTGATCTTCGTGGCATTCGTGGCCTTGAGCCTGATGACGATCAATCCCAAAAACTCGAGTTCTCCAGAACTACCCGCACGCTCGTCGAGGCTGTTGTTTCAGCGAATTCGCCGCTGGTGGGAAAGAGTGTGCGGCAAGCCCGATTCCGAACGCGTTACAAGGCCGCCATCCTCGCGGTCCACCGACAGGGCGCCCAAATTGCCGCAAAGATCGGCGATATCGTTCTCAAGCCCGGTGACACATTGCTTCTTGAAACGCATCACGACTTCCATAGCACTTGGAAACAGAGCGACGAGTTCTTCTTGGTTTCAAATGTCCCCGAAAGTATGCCGCTGCGGCACAATCTGGCACCAGTGGCCCTCGGAATTCTGGCCATTCTGGTGGCTTTGCTCGCCTTCTCGCCTGTCGATCGTGTCGCGGCAGTGTGGGGATGCGCGCTGGTGATGATACTTACACGATGCGCCACCGGAACCGAAGCGAGAAACGGTATCCATTGGCAGGTGCTGCTGGTCATCGCCGGATCCATTGGTATCGGAAACGCCTTGGTCACCACGGGACTTGCCCAGACAGCAGGTGAGCAGATCGCCACTCTCGGCGGCGACTGGGGATTGCCCGCCATGCTCGTGATCATCTTCCTTGCCGGTGCGGTCGCTTCACAGTTCATCACAAACTACGCGGCAGCGGCGTTGCTCTTTCCCATCGGCATGACGATTGCAGCCTCCATGCAGATCGATCCGTCTCCCATCGTGTTCGTTCTCATGCTCGGTGTCGGCGGTAGTTTCATCAGCCCCATTGGATATCAGACGAACTTGATGGTCTATGGCCCCGGCGGCTACCGATTTCTCGACTACGCCCGCCTTGGTGTCCCGCTCACGATTCTGCTTGCGGTGCTGTGCGCCTTCATTGCGCCGCTGGTCTAC